>CAMDDY010000187.1 GCA_945893125.1 Bordetella parapertussis | reverse complement strand
CATCATAACGCGGTTGCACTTCAGACTTGAATCCGCCCTTCATCATTACCGTGCAAAAACTGCGCGAAGGCTGGGATTGCCCGTTTGCGTATGTGTTGTGCAGTCTGCGCGAGACGCGTTCGCCGACGGCGATTGAGCAGATCGTCGGACGCATTCTGCGGCTGCCGGGCGCGCAAACCAAGCAGCATCCCGACCTGAATTGCGCGTACGCATTTTCGGTTTCGGATTCATTGCCGGAGGTATTGAACGAGTTGCGAGAAGCGCTGGAAAGCAATGGTTTCACGGCGGCGGAAGCGGCGCGCATTGTCATCGCGGGGTCGGGTACATCGCCGCTGGGCTTGCAGTCACGCACGACGCGGGTAGCGCCGGATGAAATCGACGCAGCCGCAGCCAAGGCGCAAGTCACGGCATTGGGCGGCAAGGTTCAAATCAATACCGAGAACGGAGAAATCACGGTGCGGGTTCCGCTCGATAAAGCCGAGACGGAAAAGCTCGCGGGCTGCGTGAAAACGCCGGAAGCCAAGGCAAAGATCGCGGAAGTCGTCGCGCAAGTCTGTGAAGCGGAAAAAGCTTTCGGCGGCAGCGGCAAACCGCGCGCGCTTACGCCGTATGAACGGCAACTGGCGTTTTTCGTGCCTGTGTTGTCGGTCAAGGAAGGCGAGGATTTATTCGAGTTTGAAAGCACCTTCCTGCTGGAACAACCTTGGAAACTCTCTGAAAAGGACGCGTCACTGTCGAGTGACTACAACCCGCAGCAGCGTCCGGCGGGACGCGCGGGTGAACTGGACGTAGGCGCCAAGGGCGAGGTGCAAACCAAGGTGATGCAGAACACCGCGCCGTATTTTGTTTCCACCGTGCATCAGCAAACCCTGCAACTCGATGGCGCCAGTGCATGGACGATCGAGAGCCTGGTCGCGTGGCTGGATCGCCATATCGATCACGCGGATATTCCCGTTGGGGAATCAGCCGAGTTTCTGCGCAAGGTGATACGCGGGTTGATGGCGAAATTCGGCATTACCGACGTTCAAGTACTGGCAGTGGATCGGTTCCGTTTGCGTGACGAGGTGGAGACGTGTGTCCAGCGGCATCGCGACAGCGAGCGCACGGCGGCATTCAAGCAGTTTCTCCTGCCCGGTTCGGTGCTCGTGGTGGACGCAGCGCATGGCCTGGACCTGAGCAAAACCATGTATGAACCCAGTTGGTTATACGAGGGCGGATTTCAGTTTCAGAAGCACTACTTCGGCGCGAAGCCCGGCGAGTTGAAGGAAACAACACCCGGTGGTGAATTGACCGAGGAATTCCGCTGCGCGCAGTTTCTCGACGGGCATCCGAAAGTGACCTATTGGGCACGCAATCTGGTGCGCAAATCGTCGTCGTTTCGCTTGCAGACGTCAACCGATTGGTTTTATCCCGACTTCGTATGCCAGATCGAAGACGGCCGCTCGCTGGTGGTGGAATACAAAGGCAGGCATAGTTACTCGGCCGACGATGCGGCGGAGAAACGCGCGATAGGCGCGGTATGGGAATCACGCAGCGGCGGGCGATGTTTGTTTGTGATGCCGACGGATAACGATGTTTCGGCGATTGTCAGTGCGATCAATCGTTGATTGGGACGAACATTTTAAAAATATACAATAAAAACAACACCTTAAGGTAACTCCACGCATGCTGCTCTACGCCGGCACCATCTTCCTCAGCGCCTTCCTGCTTTTTCTGGTTCAACCCATCATCGCCAAGCAAATCCTGCCGTGGTTCGGCGGCGCGGCTTCGGTGTGGGCGGTGTGCCTGGTGTTTTTTCAGAGCGTGTTGCTGCTCGGTTACGCGTACGCCGACTGGAGCACGCGCCGAATCTCGCCGCGCACGCAGGCGAAGTTGCACATTGCCTTGCTGGCGGTGAGCCTGTTGCTGCTGCCGATTATTCCCGACGTGCGCTGGAAGCCCGGCGGTGAAACCGGCAGCGCGCCGACGCTGGCGATTCTGGGATTGCTCGGCGTCACCATCGGTTTGCAATACTTCATGCTGTCGTCCACCAGCCCGTTGCTGCAATCGTGGTACTGGCGGCATTTCAAAACCGCCGCGCCGTATCGATTGTTCGCGTTGTCGAACTTTGCGTCGCTGCTGGCGCTGCTGTCGTATCCGGTGGCGATCGAGCCGTTTTTGCGGCTGGCGGTGCAGTCGTATTCGTGGTCGGCGTTGTATGCGGGCTTTGCGGTGTTGTGCGCGCTGACCGCGTGGCGCAGTGCGAAGGTTGCGGGCGCAGCCGCGCCGGTCGCGTCATCGTGGGCTGCCGGGGACGCTCATGTGCCCGCGCCCACGTGGGGCGACCGTCTGTCATGGCTGGGCTTTTCCGCGATGGGTTCCTGTCTGTTGCTGGCGGTGACCAATCACTTGACGCAGAACATCGCATCGATTCCCTTTTTGTGGCTGATTCCGCTGTCGTTGTATTTGATCACGTTCATTATTTGCTTTGATCATCCGCGCTGGTATGTGCGGCCGCTGTTCATGGGGCTTACGGCGGTGGCGCTGCCGGCGATGGCGTTTTTTACCGAGTCGCTGGAGCTGTACGTGGCGGCGCCGCTGTACGCGGCAGGCATGTTCGTGTGCTGCATGTTCTGTCATGGCGAGTTGTATCGCCTTCGTCCCACGCCGCGTTACCTGACCACGTTTTACCTGATGATTTCCGTCGGCGGCGCCTTGGGCGCGTTGCTGATCGCGATCATCGCGCCGCTGGTGCTCAAGGGTTACTTCGAACTGGGATTCACCCTGATTGCCTGCGCGGTGTTGGTGGCGTGGTGCGCCCTGGCGATACAAAAATGGATGGCGATGGCGGCATTTGCCGTGGTGTGCGCGACGAGCTGGTTTGTGCTGGATAACATCAACGACTATTCGCGTGATATGCGCGTGATGGTGCGTAATTTTTACGGCGTGGTGCGCACGCGCGATTATGTAGACCCGGCGCCGTTTCGCGTGATGTATCACGGCGCGATCAATCACGGCGGCCAGTTGCGCGGGCGCGGCGATGAGCGCAAGCCCTCGACGTATTTCGGCCCGACCAGCGGCTATGGCCGTGCGTTCGCCAGTTTGCCGGAAACGCCGCGCCGCATCGGCGTGCTGGGCCTCGGCGCGGGCGCGATTGCGGCGTATGCGAGAAAGGGCGATCTGTTCCGCTTTTACGAAATCGATCCGCAGGTGGCGGCGGTGGCGATGAAGGAATTTACCTACCTCACCGGCAGCCCGGCGCAGATCGACGTGATTTTGGGCGACGGCCGCTTGTCGCTCGAACGCGAGGCGCCACAGCGCTACGACTTGCTGGCGATCGACGCGTTTGCCGGCGATTCGATCCCCATGCATTTGCTCACGCGCGAGGCGATGGCGGTGTACGTAAAACATCTCGCGCCGGATGGCGTGATCGTGTTTCAGGCCACCAATCGATTTGTCGGCATCGCACCGGTGGTGGAGCGTCTGGCCGCCGCGTTCGGCATGACCGCGCTGCTGGTGTCGGACGAGCCGGAGAATGGTTTCAGCACCGGCGCTGATTACTGGCTGTCGTCCACGGATCAAATCATCGTGAGCAAAAGCCGCCGCATCCTCGACGCGGAGCCGATTAAATCGGCGGCGGATGTGCTGCCGCTGAATCCGAAGTTTCCGTTGTGGACGGATGATTTTTACAACTTGCTGGGCATACTGAAACGCTGATCGTGGCGCAGCCGCGTTGCCGACGTATGAATGCCCAAAATTTGAGCGAACCAGCGTAAGTGCCGTGGCAGCGGGTGTTTGCCTCCGGGTTTGGCAGCTTGCACACAGCGTTATCCACAGAAATTGTGCATAAAACTTCGCCGGCAAGCATCGAATATTCGCCGTTAAATTCGTTGACAGAGCAGGGCCTAGCCCCTAGCATCCGGGTGCGCCTGTGTGGGCGAATTTTTTTGCCGGAATGCCGCCGATAATGGGCGCTCTCTCGTTGATTTTTTCATCTGGATTATGATTAAACTCGCACTGATTTCCGAGGGCGTAAACACGTGGCCCGTGTACGTGGCGCAATCCAAGCGGATGTTTGAGCTAGCAGGCGTGGTGGTGGAAGTAACGCTAACCGGATCATCGACGCAGCAGCTCGCGAAACTACGCGCGGGCGGGCCCGGCGGCTACGATATCGGCTTTCAGCAATCCGATCATGTGGTGCGCGCGGTTGAGGACGGCTCCGACCTGTGCATACTCATGGCACAAGCGCATGCACCGGAAATCACGCTGGTGGCAGCGGCTGACATTCACGCGATTGCTGATCTTAAGGGCAAGACTATTGTCGTCGATGGTCCGCGCACCGGCTATTCGTTGTTGCTGCGCAAGTTGTTTAAGGATCATGGATTTAGTGAGAGTGATACGCGCTCGATCGAGTTCGGCGGCTCGCAGGAGCGCTTTGACGCGATGAAGCGCGGTGAAGGTTCTGCGTGTTGGGTCAATCCGCCGTTTGATCTGAATCTGCTGGCGCTTGGCTTCAAGAGTCTGGGTAAGTCGCGCGAATTGTTTCCGGCCTACCCGGGGTCGGTTGTCGCGGCGCGGCGCTCATGGGCGGCGGCGCACGAAGCGGAAGTGGTGGCGTTCATACGCGGATTCAATCGCGCCTATGACTGGCTGCATGACCCGAAAAACGCCGACGAAGCGGTTACGCTGTTGCCCGAGCACCTGCGCACAAACCTCGAATACGTGCGAAGTGCGGTGCACGAAATTTACAGCGCGACGCGTCCGGCCATTTCGGCGCAGGGCTTGAGTCAGGTCATCGATGTGGTGTGGGATGCCGAAGGTTATGCGCAGCCCAAAGGTGCGCCCGAGAAATATATCGATTTGAGTTATCTGCAAAAAGCAGGCGCATAGCCATCGTGCCGTGAACGGAGGCGGCCGCGTTTCCCACTGCTGCACTGCTGCTCGCGATTATCCCACCGAGGAATCAGTCATGCCGGACGTCCGCGTTCAAACCGCGATACACCATTGGGCCGCGCGCTTTGTGTCGAACGGTGTGCCGCTGACGGATTTTCAGGAAGTGACTGCGGGACTCGAGCATTGGCCAGACTGGTGCGCGGCATGGAGCGCGCGCGCCGCCGTGCATGATGCGCTGGGCGATGCGGTTTTCGCGCAGGGCCACAAGCTCTCGGCCGGCGAACACTGGACGCGCGCGGCGGTGTGTTATCACTTTGCGAAATTCGTGTTTGTCGAAGACGTGGCGCAAATGAAAGCCGCGCACTTGAAAGCGGTGGCCTGCCGCACCAAGGCGCTGCCGTATCTGCAACCGCCGGGCGAGCGCGTGGAAATGCCATTCGAGGGCACGTTTTTTCGCGGCATTCTGCGAAAACCGGAAGGCATAGACCGACCGCCCATCGTCATCATGTGTATGGGTCTCGATTCGGCGAAAGAAGAAACCGAAGCCTACGAGCAGCCGTTTCTTGCGCGAGGGCTTGCGATACTCGCGTTCGACGGGCCGGGGCAGGGCGAAGCGGAATACGAACTGGGCATCCGCGGCGATTATGAAGTCGCGGTGCGCGCGGTGGTCGATTGGGTGGAACAACGCGGCGACGTGGACACGCAGCGCATTGGCTTGTGGGGCGTGTCGATGGGCGGCTATTACGCACCGCGCGCGGCGGCGTTCGAGAAACGCATCAAGGCGTGCATATCGTTATCCGGCCCGTTTGACTGGGCAGCGAATTGGGGCATGTTGAATGAACTCACGCGGGAAACGTTTCGCGTGCGTGCACGGCAAAAAACGCAGGACGATGCACGACAATTCGCGGAGACGCTGACGCTGAAAAACTGCGCGCATCAAATTACCTGTCCGCTGTTTATCGTGGCCGGCAAACAGGATCGCATCGTGCCGTGGCAGGATGGTGAACGCCTTGCGAAGGCAGCAAAAGGGCCAGTGGAATTTTTGCTGCTCGACGACGGCAACCATGTAGCGAATAATCGCGGTTACCGCTGGCGCACGCAGTCGGCGGACTGGATGGCGCGTCAATTGAAGGTTTCAGCGGTGTAATTAAATTATGTTTAAAAACATAGGGTTACATTCATTCTGTGCCTGCGCGGCAGCGGCGCTGTGCGGCGCCGCACAGGCGCAAACTTTTCCGGCGAAACCCATACGCCTGGTGATTCCGTTTTCTACCGGCGCCGCGAGTGATTTTCTCGGCCGCACCATCGGGCAAAAACTCGGTGAGCGTTACGGCCAGCAAGTGGTGAACGATAACCGTCCCGGCGCGGGCGGTGTGGTGGGCAGCACCATCGTGGCCAAGGCCGCGCCCGACGGCCACACCTTGATGGTACTGGCGCCGCCGCATCTGGTGAACGCGCTGATCCACAATGAGCCGCAATATCGCGCGGTCGAGGATTACACCGCGATCTCGCAGATTGCCACGCTGCCGAACTTGTTGGTGGTGCCCACGCAATACCCGGCGAAAAGCGTGAAGGATTTGGTGGCGATTGCGAAGGCCAAGCCCGGTGCGCTCAATTTCGGCTCTGCGGGTGTCGGCAGTTTATCGCATCTGGGCGGCGCGCTGTTCGTGTCAGCGGCGGGCATCGACGCGGTGCATGTGCCGTTCAAGCTGTTCTCCGACGCGCTGGGTGAACTCTTCTCGGCGCGCGTGCATTTTTATGTATCGCCGATCACGGCGGTGCTGCCGCATGCGCGTGACGGCAAATTGCGCGCGCTGGCGGTCACCTCCGCCAGTCGCGTGCCCGCCGCACAGGAGGTGCCGACGATGAGCGAAGCCGGTTTACCCGCCGCGCAGATCGACACCTGGTTCGCTATTGCCGGCCCCGCAGGCATGCCGCACGGGTTGGTAACGCAGTTAAACCGCGACATAGCCGCGGTGTTGCAGGATGCCGAGACGCGCGAGCGCATCGTGCGCCAGGGTGCGACACCGGCGCCAAGCACGCCCGAACAGCTCTCGGATACACTGAAGAAAGATTTTGTCCGCTTTCGCAAGATCATCGCGGACGCGGGACTGAAACCCCAATAACGGAGAGACAACGATGAAAAGCTGCCATTCGATGTGGGTGTTATGCGCGCTGGCGATGAGCAGTGCTGCTCAGGCGCAGGAAAAATTCCCCAGTAAAAATATTCGCATGCTGGTGCCCTTCGCCGCCGGCAGCCAGACGGATATACTCGCGCGCTGGATCGGCGAAAAATTTCTCGAAAGCTGGCACCAGCAAGTGGTGGTGGATAACCGCCCCAGCGCCGGCGGCACCATTGCTTCGCAATACGTGCTGGATGCCAACCCCGACGGACACACCATGATGATGGTGTCCACCGGGCACGCGGGCAATGCCACGCTGTATTCGAAACTGCCGTACGACACGATCAAGGATTTCGCCGGCGTGTCGCAGGTGGCGAGCGTGCCGAATTTGCTGGTGGTGGCGCCTAACCTCGGGCCGAAGAGCGTCAAGGAATTGATCGCGTACATGAAAGCCAAGCCGGGCACGATGAATTTCAGTTCGGCGGGCATCGGCAGCGGCACGCAAATCAACGGCGAAATGTTCAACCTCGCGGCGGGCGTCAAGGTGGCGCATGTACCGTACAAGGGCGCGCCGGACGCGCTGAACAATGTGATCGGCGGCAATGTGCAATACAACTTTGCGCCGATACTGGTGGCCGCAGGGCAGGTCAAGGCCGGACGCGTGCTGGCGCTGGGGGTTTCCACGGCCACGCGCTCGCCGCTGTTTCCAAATGTGCCGACGATTGCCGAAGCGGGTCTGCCCGGCTTTGAATACGATCAATGGTATGGACTGCTGCTCGCCGCCAAAACGCCGCGCGCGGTGGTGAATATGATGAACAAAGAAGTGGTGCGCATACTCAGCGCGCCGGAAATGAAGGATCGCATGCTGACGCAAGGGGCGACGCCAAAGCCGACGACACCGGAGGCGTTCGATGCGTTCATCCGCGCCGAGGTGAAAAAATTCGCGCCGGTGATTATTGCCGCGGGGGCGAAGGTTAATTGAAGCGTGAACAAGTGAACGAGTGAACGAGTGAACGGGTGAACGAGTGAAAAGCATCGCGTTGGTAGGGCTTTCATTGCTGGTATCGAGCATTGCATGGGCGCAGCCCAAGGATAATTATCCGAATCGTCCTATCCGCGTGATTACCGGTTCGCCGGGCAGCACCTCGGACCTTGCCGCGCGCTTTATGGCGCAAAAACTTACCGAGCGCTGGGGGCAGCAGGCGGTGGTGGATAACCGACCCGGTGCGGGCGGCATCATTGGTGTTGAGATTGGCGCGCGCGCGGCGCCCGATGGCTACACCTTGATTGTCGGTCACGTGGGCACGCACGCCAGCGCGCAGGTGCTGCATAAAAATCTCGGCTATGACCCGATCAAGGATTTTGAACCTATCTCCAATCTGGTGAATGTGGCGGTGGTGTTCGTGGTGCATCCGTCGATGGCAGCGAACAATCTCAAGGATTTTATTGCGTATTCGCAGGCGCAGGGCGGCAAGCTCAATTTCGGCTCGCCGGGCGCGGGCACCAGCGGGCATCTCACGGGTGAATTGTTTAACCTGGTGACCAAGGCGCGCATGACGCATATTCCGTACAAGGGCGCGGGCTTTGCGGTCACCGCGAATATCGCGAATGAAGTGCAGTCGTCGTTTTTGTCCACCGCCACCGCGCAGCCGCATGTGAAATCCGGGCGTCTGAAACCGCTGGTGGTGGTACGCAAAACGCGTTTTTCCGGCACGCCGGATGTGCCCAGTTCCGTTGAAGCGGGGTTTCCGGATCTGGATTCAAACGCGTGGTTTGGCTTGTTCGCGCCTGCGGGCACGCCCAAATCGCTGATCGCGCGCTTGAACAAGGAAGTGGCCGATGCGCTGAATACGCCGCAGGTCAAGGCGACGTTGCTCGGCCAAGGCGCGGAAGTCGCACCGACGACGCCGGAGGAATTCGGCGCGTATGTGAAGAGCGAGGCGGTGAAGTGGGCGCGGGTGGTGAAGGAATCGGGTTACAAGACCCAGTAAGGCGTGAGGGGTGAGGCGTGAGGAGATTCACTGTGATTAAAGTTTTAGCGGGAATGGTTGTGTATTTGGTCGGCGGCGCCGCATGCGCGCAGGACGCGAAGGATTTTCCGTCGCGCCCGATACGTATCATGGGCGGCGGCGTGGGCAGCACGGCGGATTATCTGTCGCGCTATATCGGGCAAAAGCTCAAT
>CAMDDY010000186.1 GCA_945893125.1 Bordetella parapertussis | reverse complement strand
GGAGAAGGTCAATCCGATGGCGGGTTGTCTGCCAATAGTTGTTCAAATGCCTGTTTTTATTGCACTTTATTGGGTAATCCTGGCTTCGGTCGAGCTTCGCCACGCCCCGTTCTATGGTTGGATTACAGACCTGTCATCAATAGATCCCTGGTACATCCTGCCGGTGCTGATGGGGGCGTCCATGATCATACAAACCAAGTTGAACCCCGAACCACCCGACCCGGTGCAGGCGAAAGTGATGAAGATCATGCCGATTGCGTTCAGCGTGTTCTTTTTCTTTTTCCCGGCGGGGCTGGTGTTGTACTGGTTGGTGAACAACGTCCTGTCGATTGCCCAGCAGTGGCACATTAATCGCTCATTGGAATTGGCGAACCAGAAGCCCGGCGCTGCCAAGGGCTGAGCGGACGTTTCACGTGAAACATCGGGCGTGGCCAATCTCGACACCATAGCGGCAATTTCAACGGCGCATGGCCGTGGCGGTATAGGCGTGGTTCGCATTTCCGGCGCCGACCTCGGCGACCTTACCCGGCAACTCTGTGGTAAACGCCCCACGGCCCGCGTCGCAACCCTGAGCGATTTTATCGACAGCGATGGTAGTCTGATCGATCGCGGGCTGGCGCTATATTTCCCCGCACCCCATTCCTATACCGGCGAAGACGTTCTGGAATTGCACGGCCACGGTGGGCCGGTGGTTCTGCATCGGCTGCTAAAGCGCTGCCTGTCGTTGGGCGCGCGGGTCGCTGATCCTGGGGAGTTCAGTAAGCGCGCCTATCTCAACGGCAAAATGGATCTGGCACAGGCCGAAGGCGTTGCAGATTTAATCGACGCTGCGACAGAGCAGGCGGCCCGTTGCGCAAATCGGTCAATCTACGGCGAGTTTTCGGCGGAAATACAAACACTGGGACGGCAATTGGTGGAGTTGCGGGCATTAACCGAGGCGACGCTGGATTTTCCGGAAGAAGAAATTGATACCGGTACGCGAGACGACCAAGGCCGCCGGCTAACGGGCGTTCAGGCACAACTGGAGAAATTACTGGCGGCCTCGGATCAAGGCAGCCTGTTACGCGACGGCGCAGTGGTGGTACTGGCCGGGCTGCCGAACGCCGGGAAGTCCAGCCTGCTTAACCGGTTGGCCGGCGAGGACGTGGCGATCGTGACTGAAATCCCTGGAACGACACGTGATGCTATCCGCCAAAGTATCAATCTGTATGGCGTGCCGGTGCATGTGATCGATACTGCGGGCCTGCGTGAATCGGATGATCCGGTTGAACGCATGGGCGTCGCACGTTCGTGGGAGGCGATTGAAAAAGCCGATTTGGCAGTGCTGGTGATCGATGCGGTTAAGGGAGAAACCGGCGACGACCGGGCTATCCAGGCCAAGTTACCGCAGGGGCGGCGCTGTCTGCGGGTTTATAACAAAACGGATTTGGCACGCGTTGACGACGGCACGACCGGCATAAGCATTTCCGCCAAGACCGGCGAAGGGATCGATTTTCTTCGTAAGGCCATGGCCGAAGCGATCGGTTGGCGCGGCGAAGCGGAGGGTGTTTTTATGGCCCGCGCGCGTCACTTGGAAGCACTGCGTAAAGCACAGGGTTGGCTGAGGCAAGCGCATGGTGAAGTCAAACAGCAGGAACTGTTTGCAGAATCGTTGCGACAGGCACATGAATCCCTGATGTTGATTACCGGGGAAATGACGCCGGATGAATTACTGGGCGAAATTTTTTCCCGCTTCTGCATCGGCAAGTAACACCCTGCTGCGCAAGCAGCCTCATGGCTTTGCCGCCGGCACAGGTTTCACGTGAAACAATGCGCCGCTTCCGCTATCGCTCGGACTGTGATTTCGCTATAATGCGTACTCTTGCGCGGCGAAATTTAATAATGCAACACGCTGATTTATATGATGTAATTGTTATTGGTGGCGGCCATGCCGGCGCCGAAGCCGCGCTTGCGGCCGCGCGCATGGGATGCCAAACGCTGTTATTGACACACAGCGTAGAAACCCTGGGTCAGATGTCGTGCAACCCATCCATCGGCGGCATCGGCAAGGGCCATCTGGTGAAGGAAGTGGACGCCTTGGGCGGCGCGATGGCGTCAGTGACCGACGAAGCGGGCATACAGTTTCGTATTCTGAATTCACGCAAAGGCCCGGCGGTACGCGCCACGCGCGCACAAGCCGACCGCGTGCTGTATCGCGGCGCAATGCGTTCTCGGTTGGAGAATCAACCGAATCTGCGTGTTTTTCAGCAAGCGGTGGATGACCTGATACTGGAGGGCGACAACGTTACCGGTGTCATCACACAAATTGGCGTGCGTTTTAATGCGCGCGCGGTGGTGTTGACCGCCGGCACTTTTCTCGCCGGCCGCGTGCATGTGGGGCTGGAAAACTACCAGGCAGGCCGCGCTGGCGATCCACCGGCGCTTACTCTGGCGCAACGCCTTCGTGAAATGAACCACGGGAATCTCGGTGTCGGGCGCCTGAAGACCGGTACGCCGCCGCGCATTGATGGCCGCAGCATAAATTTTTCGGTGATGACCGAACAGCCGGGCGATGATCCCGTGCCGGTATTTTCATTCCTTGGTTCGCGCGAACAGCATCCGCGACAACTGCCGTGCTGGATCACGCATACCCACGAAGGCACGCATGACATCATCCGCGCGGGGCTGGATCGCTCGCCGCTGTTTACCGGTGTGATCGAAGGCATCGGTCCGCGCTACTGTCCGTCCATTGAAGACAAAATCACACGCTTTGCCGATAAAAATTCGCACCAGATTTTTCTCGAGCCGGAAGGTTTAACGGTACACGAGTACTACCCCAATGGTATCTCCACGAGTTTGCCGTACGATGTGCAATACGCCTTGGTGCGCTCGATCAAAGGCATGGAAAACGCACACATCACTCGCCCCGGTTATGCGATTGAATACGATTATTTCGATCCGCGCGGACTGAAAAGTTCTCTTGAAACCAAGGCCATCGGAGGGTTGTTTTTTGCCGGGCAAATCAACGGCACTACCGGTTATGAAGAGGCGGCCGCACAGGGCTTGCTGGCAGGCTTGAATGCCGCGCTGCGAGTGAAAGAACGCGATGCCTGGTGCCCGAAACGCAATGAAGCGTATCTCGGCGTGCTGGTCGATGACCTGATTACACGCGGCGTTTCAGAACCCTATCGCATGTTCACCAGCCGCGCGGAATATCGCTTGTCGCTGCGCGAAGACAACGCCGATTTGCGTCTGACGGACATCGGTCGCCGGTTAGGCGTGGTGGATGATGCGCGTTGGGCCGCGTTCGAGAAAAAACGTGAAGCCATCGCGCGTGAACAGGAGCGCCTTAAATCCAGTTGGGTAAACCCGCGCATGGTCGATGCCTCTGACGCGCAGCGCGTACTCGGCCAGACCATGGAACGCGAGTATCCGTTGATTGATCTTTTGCGCCGGCCCGACGTGACCTACGACGCGCTGATGACCCTGCCAGGCGCCGGTCCGGGCGTGGACGATGTTCAGGTCGCGGAGCAAGTAGAGATTCAGGCTAAATATCAGGGCTACATCGAGCGGCAACAGGAAGAGATCGACCGCAGCGCGGCGCAAGAAAATCTGAAATTGCCGCAAGACCTCGACTACACAAAAATTTCCGGTTTATCCATTGAGGCGCAGCAAAAACTCGCCAAGCAACAACCCGAAACGCTGGGACAAGCCGCGCGTATCTCCGGCATCACGCCGGCAACCATTTCGGTGTTGATGGTTTATGCCAAACGTGGTTTTAGCGGACAACGAAAAACCGCATGAACGCGCAGACGTTAGCGGATGGTCTCGCACGGCTGAATCTTGTGTTGCCGCACGAGACACAGCGAAAACTGCTCGACTACGTGGCCTTGGTGCAAAAATGGAATAAGGTCTACAACCTGACCGCCGTGCGCGATGCCGACAAGATGCTCACGTATCATTTGCTCGACAGTCTGGCGGTGGCGCCCCATGTTGCTGGAGCCAAAACCCTGCTCGATGTGGGTAGTGGCGCCGGGTTGCCGGGCATTCCGCTTGCGCTCGCCTTGCCTGGCATGCAGGTGACCTTGCTTGACAGCAACCACAAGAAAGCGGCATTTCTCCATCAGGCCGTGATTGAGCTCCAACTGGGTAACGCCGCAGTGGTTTGTGAGCGCGTAGAAAAATTTCACTCAAAACAATTATTCAGTGTTGTTATCTCGCGGGCTTTTTCGGATCTGCCGGCGTTTGTCGACCAGGCCGGCCGGCTGGTTGCGCCCGAAGGCACGTTGCTGGCGATGAAAGGCGTGCATCCCGCCGGTGAAATCGCGCAGATCAAAGGCGGCTTCAAACTGAGTGGCGTGACGCCACTCACCGTGCCCGGCCTCGCGGCCGAGCGACATCTGGTTTTTCTGAAAGCGGCGTAATAATCATGGCGCGCATACTCGCAATCACCAATCAAAAAGGCGGCGTCGGTAAAACGACCACCGGCGTTAATCTCGCGGCAAGTTTGGCCGCGGCCAAACAACGCGTGCTGTTGGTCGATCTGGATCCGCAAGGCAACGCAACAATGGGCAGCGGCATCGACAAACGCTCGCTTGCGGCCACGGTGTATCAAGTGCTGCTCGGCGAAAAAAAACTCGCGGATGTGCGCGTGCGTTCCGGTGACGCCGCGTATGACGTGGTGCCCGCTAATCGCGAGCTGGCGGGCGCCGAAGTTGAAATGGTCGATATGGAGCATCGCGAAACGCGCCTGAAAGACGCGCTTGCCGCACACGCCGATGCGTATGATTATGTGCTGATTGATTGCCCGCCCGCGCTCAATCTGCTGACGGTAAACGGCTTGACAGCGGCGCATGCGGTGATGATCCCGATGCAGTGCGAGTATTACGCGCTTGAAGGGCTGTCCGATCTGGTGCAAACCGTGAAAAAAGTGCGCGCGCATCTGAACCCGACGCTGGAAATCGAAGGCCTGCTGCGCACCATGTTTGACCCGCGCAATACGCTGGCGCAGCAGGTGTCGCAGCAACTGCTCGATCATTTCGGCGACAAGGTCTATCGCACGGTCATCCCGCGCAATATTCGTCTGGCGGAAGCGCCCAGCCACGGTTTGCCGGTAATGCACTTCGACCGCGCCTCAAAGGGCGCGCAGGCGTATATCGCGCTGGCGGGTGAAATGCTGAACCGCAATCCGCTCGCGACAGCGCCGCTGTAAGCACAAAGCACAATGGCAAAACTCAAAGGATTGGGGCGCGGCCTCGATGCGCTCTTGGGCGGCGACGACCCTGCGGGTAAACCGGCAGGCACGGCAAGCGACACACCACGCGAACTCTCCGTCGATCAGCTGCAACCCGGCAAATATCAACCGCGCACGCGCATGGACCAGGATGCGCTGAAGGAACTCGCGGAATCCATCAAAACACAGGGCGTTATTCAGCCCATCCTGGTTCGACCCGTTGGCGATAACAAGTTTGAAATCATCGCCGGCGAACGCCGCTGGCGCGCGTCACGCATGGCGGGTTTGCAAAGTGTGCCGGTGGTGATACGGGATATTCCCGATAACCAGGCGTTGGCGGTGGCGCTGATCGAAAACATCCAGCGCGAGGATTTGAATCCGCTGGAACAGGCCATCGGCATTCAGCGGCTGACCAACGAATTTGGCATGACCCACCAGAGCGCCGCCGAGTCGTTGGGGCGTTCGCGCACGGCAGTGACCAACCTCCTGCGGCTGCTGGAGTTAGCGCCGCCGGTGCGCGAGATGCTGGCCGATGGCAGGCTCGACACGGGTCACGCGCGTGCGCTGCTGGCCTTGCCGGCGTTGCGCCAGGCAGAACTGGCGAATGAGATTGCCGCCAAAGGCATGTCAGTGCGTGAAGTCGAAAAACGCGTCGGTGAACTGCTATCCCGGCCAAAGCCGCGTATACCCCGCACTGTGGATCGGGATGTCGCGCGGTTGGAGGAAGAACTCGCGCAAAAACTCGGCACGCAGGTTCAGATCAAACAAAAAGGCAAAGGGCGCGGCGCCTTGATAATGGAATACCGCGATCTTGAGCAACTCGACGTACTGATCGAAAAGCTCAAGCGGTAATCGCAATATTGCACCGCACAAAGTTTGACCCGGTACCACAAAGGCAAGTACAATCAATGAGTTCGCTCGGCGTTTTTTCCAGATGTTGAAACACCATGCTGGGTAAGATTACGAGCATACCCATACGCACTGTTCTGCGCTGGCAGGTTGTCGCAACAGTGGTAATCGCGGTCGGTGCCGGGTTTTGGAGTGGATGGCACGGCGCGGTGTCGGCGGTTCTTGGCGGCGGCATTAACCAGATCGCGGACTTGGCTTATGCCCTGTTGATTTCGGGCGGCGGTATAAGAACAGCAGGGAACACCCTGCGCACGCTTTTTCGGGCGGAAGGAGCGCGTCTCCTTCTGATCGTGTTTTTGTTGGGAGGGGTGTTGACGTCTTATAAAGAAGTCATACACCCGGTGTTATTTTTGTCGTTCGTCGTTTCGGTGCTGGTGTTCCGCGCGGCGATCCTGGTTAAAGAATAATTCAAGAAAAGTTTAACGAGACCGCACGATGGCCGCCGCAGGACAAGAACTCACCCCGACCAGTTACATCGGACACCACCTCACCAATCGCACGGTGTCATTGGGCGACGGCGCGTTCTGGACCTTGCATCTGGATACGTGGCTGACAGCGGTGATGCTGGGTATCGTGGGTTTCGGCTTCTTGTGGTGGATTGCGCGCGGCGCAACCGCCGGCGTGCCGAACAAACGGCAAGCCTTTGTCGAAATGTTGTTTGATTTTGTCGACGATCAAGTCAAAGGGATTTTCCACGGCAACCGCGCGTTCGTCGCACCGCTCGCGCTGACGGTGTTTGTGTGGGTGTTCCTGATGAACGCCATGGATTTCATCCCGGTTGATCTCGCCGCGCTGTTTACTGAACACGGCTTGCAGCAGCATGAGTGGAAGCCGGTGCCGACCTCTGACGTGAACACCACCTTCGCGCTTGCGCTGTCGGTGTTTGCCCTGATGATTTTCTACAATCTCAAAATCAAAGGCGTGGGCGGTTGGATCCACGAGCTGTTCTGCACGCCCTTCGGCAGCAATATTCTGGTGATGCCGCTGAATTTTCTGTTCAATCTGGTGGAATACATTTCCAAGCCGCTGTCACATTCGCTGCGGTTATACGGCAACATCTACGCCGGTGAAATCATCTTTATGCTGCTGTGGATGTGGGCCGCCACTGGTCTGGTGGGTTCGGTCTTCGGTGGCGCGCTGGCCTTGGGCTGGGCGATCTTTCACATTCTGATCGTGGCGCTGCAAGCGTACATTTTCATGATGCTGACCATCGTGTATATGGCCATGGCGCACGAAAGCCATTAACACGTAACTATTTGTTTTAACTGATAATTTTGGTATTTTATTAAAGGAGCAAATGATGGACAAGATGCAAATGATCGCGATGGTTCAGGCCTACACGGGTATCGGCATTGGTCTGATGATCGGCTTGGGCGCTGCCGGCGCGTGTATCGGTGTGGGTATTATGTGCAGCCGCTTTCTGGAAGGCGCCGCACGCCAGCCCGAATTGATGCCGCAACTACAAGCCAAAGTGTTCCTGCTGCTCGGCCTGATCGACGCGTCGTTCATTATCGGCGTGGGTCTGGCTTTGTGGTTTGCCACCGGCAACCCGCTGCTCGCCAGCCTGAAATAATCGTTCTTGTTTAACCGTTCCCGCAGGGGAGGCCTATGAACCTAAATGTCACGATGGTCGCTCAGGCGGTCACGTTCTTCGTCTTCATTTTTTTCTGTGCGAAGTTCGTGTGGCCGCCGATGGTTAAAGCCATCGAAGCCCGCCAAAAGCAAATCGCTGATGGTCTAGCTGCCGGCGAAGAAGGCAAAAAGTCGCTCGAAAGCGCTTCCAAGCAAGCCGATGCGGCCATTGCGCAGGCGCGCGGCCGAGCGACGGAAATCGTCGCGCAAGCTGAAAAGCGTGTCAGCCAGATGATCGAAGAAGCCAAAATGTCAGCCAAGGCCGAAGGCGACCGCGAAAAAGCGGCTGCCAAATCCGAGATCGAGCAGGAGGTTTCGCGCGCCAAGGAAACCCTGCGTACTCAAGTTGCCACACTGGCGGTTGCGGGTGCGGAGAAAATCCTGAAGCGCGAAGTCGACGCCAAAGCACATGCCGATATATTGGCCGATGTGCAGAAGCAGCTTTAATTCGCCAACGGTAAATCGAAAAAATGGCTGAACCTGTAACTGTCGCCCGACCCTACGCTGAAGCCGTGTTCAAGCTAGCGGTCGAGGGCAATGCGCTCGCTGCGTGGTCGGACGCCATCACCAATATCGATGGCGTTGTGGCTGACAGCCGTGTGCAAGCCTGCATCAGTGACCCGAAAGTCAGCGCGCAGCAGCTCGAAGGCCTGGTGCTGGGCGTTGTGGGCGACAAGCTCACCGGTGATGCGCGCAACTTCGTGCAGGTGCTGGTGCAGAACGGCCGCCTGGATTTGATGCCGCTGATCCGCTCGCACTTTGAAGCCTTGAAGCGCGAAAAAGAGGGCGTGCTGGAAGCCAAAATCATTTCCGCGCTGGCGATGAACGATGCACAAGTGAAAGCACTTGTCGCGCAACTCGAAACCAAATATCAGCGCAAAGTCACCGCGCAAGTCGAAACCGATGCGTCACTGATCGGCGGCGTGAAAATCGTGGTCGGCGATAAAGTTATTGATGGAACCGTGCGCGGCAAACTAGACGCCATGGCCGCCGCACTTGTCAACTAAGTGGTCAATTAAGTCACACACTAAGTCATTAAGCAGTACTCGGAGCAATCACCATGCAACTCAATCCTTCCGAAATCAGCGAACTCATCAAGAGCCGCATCCAGAACTTAGCGGGCACCACTGAAGCGCGCACCCAGGGCACCGTGATCTCGGTGACCGACGGCATTTGCCGCATTCACGGCCTGGCCGATGTGATGCAGGGCGAGATGCTGGAGTTTCCGAAAAACACCTTCGGCCTCGCGCTGAACCTCGAGCGCGATTCCGTCGGCTCGGTGATTCTGGGTGAATACGAACACATTTCCGAAGGCGACACCGTTAAAACCACGGGCCGCATTCTTGAAGTGCCGGTGGGCCCCGAGCTGATCGGCCGCGTGGTGAATTCGCTGGGTCAGCCGATCGACGGCAAAGGCCCGGTCAATGCCAAGATGACTGA
>CAMDDY010000185.1 GCA_945893125.1 Bordetella parapertussis | reverse complement strand
GATCGCAATCTGATACCGTTCGTCTTGGGTGAGGTGTGTGTAGTTCATTCTTGGCAACTTTAACTTGGTGGTCGAGGGGCTCGGATGCTATCGCACCTCGCCCACCCAACCTATTAATCAGAGTTGCACTTCGAATTTGAACTCGCGAGATGCTTCGCATTGTGGTACGCGCTGGATTCCGGCCTGCGCCGGAATGACGGTCGTGGCAGGTATGCTGTTCACGCCCTGCACACTGCTGCACGCGCAACCTTATCCCGCGCGCGCCGTGCGCTTCGTGGTACCGGTCGCACCCGGCGGCGCCACCGACATTCTCACGCGCACGCTGGCGCAACGGCTGACTACGGCATGGGGGCAGCAAGTGCTGGTGGACAATCGTCCCGGCGGAGGCAGCAACGTGGGCTTTGAAATCGCGGCACTTGCGCCCGCCGATGGCTACACCCTGCTGATGGCGCAACCGCCCTTCACGGTCAATGTCAGCCTCTACAAAAAACTCGCTTACGATCCGTTGCGGGATTTTTCGGCCATTACTCTGGCGGCCACCAGCGCCAATGTGCTGGTGATACATCCTTCTGTTCCGGCTTACTCGTTAAAGGATTTCATTGCCCTCGCAAAATCAAAACCGGGACAACTCAATTACGCGTCGGCGGGTAACGGCACCACGCCCCACCTTTCCGGCGAGTTGTTCAAAGTGATGGCGGGTGTTGCTATCACGCACATTCCCTACAAGGGCGCGGGCGCCTCGGTGACCGATCTGCTGGGCGGGCATGTGGATATTGCGTTTCTGAGTTTGCCGGCGGTGGCGCCGCAACTCAAAGCGAAGCGGCTGCGCGCGCTCGCCATCACCAGCGCAAAACGCTCTGCGCTGATGCCGGACATTCCCGCCTTCGCCGAGGCCGGCCTGCCGGGATACGATGTCACCGGCTGGTACGGCGCGGTCACGCGCTCCGGCACGCCCAATGAGATCATCAGCCGCCTGCACACCGACATTGCCCGCGCGCTGGCGCAGCCGGATGTTTTGCAAACGCTGGCGTCTTTTGGGCTGGAAGCCGCGCCCGCGAATACGCCCGAAGACTTTAGTGCTTTTTTGCGCGCGGAAATCGGCAAATGGGCCAAAGTCGTCAAGGCATCGGGGGCGAAGGCGGACTGAGGTAGCTCGGCGATGAACCACGCGAAAAAATAGTCCATACATCGTGATGCGAAGTCCACCAATTGCTGGTAAGGTAGCAACGCATTTGTTGCAGGCAAGTTCTACCGTATGTTGAATCGAAGTCTCATGGAGGAGGGTCCATGTTTAAACATATCTTAATGCCTACCGATGGGTCAGCCCATTCCGAAAAAGCCGTAGAGCGCGGAATCGAGCTGGCAAAACTGTGCGGTTCCAAAGTCACCGGCATGCACGTCATGCAGGATTATCAAATGATGATGGCCTCTGAAGGCATGGTGCCGCCGGGCATGGAAGAGCAGATGGACAAGCAGGCGCGCGATCAGGCCGCAAGCTTTCTGGCGTTTGTGCAAAGGGCTGCGGATAACGCCGGCGTGCCGTGTGAAACGCTGGTGGTCAAAGGCCACCATCCGTACGACTCGATTGTCGATACCGCGAATGCGCGCGGCTGCGATCTGATCGTGATGACGGCGCGTCATCGCAAGGGGTTGGCGGCGCTGCTCATGGGCAGCGAAGCAAGCCGCGTGCTGCACCGCTCGTCGATCCCGGTGCTGACGTTCCGCGCGATCATGAGCGCGGATCACCCGGACAAGAAATAGGCGCAGCCTCTCAACCTACCGGGGCTTACGCCTCGGGTGGTTTTTTCGCGGGCGGCATGCGCGACATCACGCCGCCCGCCGCCATGATCGCGGCGATGATCCAGAACACCGCCGATAATCCCAGCGCCGTGCCCACGGCCCCGAAAATAGCAGGCCCAATCACGCGCACCAGATTGTTGCCGGTGAGCCGCAGACCCAGCGTTTGCGCAGAGCGGCCTTCGGGCGAGCTGGCGTACATGAGTATCACCGTCAGCGGTATGCCGATGCCCATGCCCAGCCCGAAAATAAAACTGATCGCGCCCAGCGTCAGCGCGCTGCCCGCAAACGGCACCAGTGCAAAACCCGCCACGCCGGACCAGAACACCCAGCCCAGCAGCGTTTCGCCCGGCACGCGCTTGATCAGGCGCGGCAAATACACGCGCACGATAATGGCCGCCACCGCGACCGTTGCCAGCACCGCGCCGATGGCGGATGCCGACAAGCCGATGGCGTGCCCATACACCGGCACGTAAAACTGAAATAGATCGTAGCCCAACTGAATCAGCGCGCTGAGTATCAGCATGTGCCACACACCGCGATCGAGCAATACGCCCTTGGGCGCCGCGGCGTGCGCGGCCACCGGCTTGCCCGGCGGAAACACGCCGCCCCACACCCACACCAGCACCAACGCGATCACCGAGAACGACGCCGCGATCAGGCAAGCCGCGGCATGCCCCCAATGATCAATTGAAAATCCGGCGATCAGCGGACCGACGAAATTGGTCAACGCGCCGATCAAACTGAAGTTGGTGAAGTTGCGCGCGCGCTGTTCCGGTTTGCTCAGCGAACCGATATTGTTTTGCAGCGTGACGTGAAAAAACGCTTGCGCCAGCCCGTTTAACGCGGCGGCCGCGTACAGCGCCGGCAAGGTGTGAATAAAATACGGCAACACCAGGGATGCAACACCGCTCACGGATGCAAACGCCAGCAGCCTGCGCGAACCCAGCCGGTCCACCATCGCGCCCACCGGCCACGACAGCAACAGCGGAAACACAAACAGCAAACCACCGAGTAAACCCACCTCGCTGGCTGATGCGCCGATATGCAACGCGAACAGCGTAAACAATACGCGCGCCGCGCCGGCGGCCACGAAGTTGAAAAAATCCAGCCACAGCGTCAATGCAATCGCCATGGCGCTCAGGTTTGTTCGGAAGTGTTCAAGACAAATTGGGAAAATAATGCGGCAGCGCACAGAGAGCGCCGCAAGGATTGCGGACACACAGTGCGCATCATAACATAACTATATGTTTTTATTGAATATTTTTAGAAACATCCGGCTGGTTCAGCCGCAGCGCCCGTATGTACGCTTCACGCGCGGTGGTGCGCTTAAGGTACTCATGCAGCGCGCCGGGCAATACGATCTTGCGGCGAATCGCGCCGCTCAAACACGAGGTCAACAAAATATCCGCGCCGCTGAATGCATCGCCCAGCACGTACGGCGCGCCATCCAGACGCGCCACGGCGGCCTTGGCCTGCCGCACAAAACCGTCGCGCGCGGCTTGCAACGCATTCGGCGCTTCGCCGTAAATAGCATGCAGGTCTTCGTGTTTGCGGATCACATACAGCGTGTTGGCGTCGAGCTCCATCATGGCAAAAAAACACCACTGGTCGTAACGCGCGCGTGCCTTCGATTCCGTGGGGGGACATAAATGCTTCGCCGCCCCGTAGTTACCGGCGAGGTAGTTGACGATGGCAGCACTTTCCGTCAACACGAAATCGCCTTCCTGCAACGCGGGAATTTTCCGGCTGGGATTGAGTTGTGTGTATTCGGGTGTAAAAGTCTCGCCGGAACGTGACGTGATCGCGCGCCGCTCATAGGGCAAATCCAGCTCCGCCAGCATCCAGTGCGCGCGCATCGTGCGCGAGGTGCCCACGCCCCACAGGGTGCGCGCCGCGTTCGCGGTCATAACACGATCTCGCGCGCGGCACCGCGCACATCCATCTCGAACTCCAGATCAATCACCGGTGGTCGCGCGTAATGCCATGTCAGTCCTGCGGCGCACGCGCCGCGCGCCGCCATAAGCTCACCCACCAGATGCCCGATATTCTGCACGGTGTAGGCTTGCGTGTGAATCGCATCGGCCCAACCAAAGCGCAGCAATGCAAGCCGTCGTTCCATCTCAGCAATGACAAACTGCACTTTCTCCCGCAAGCCTTCCGGCGAGGTGTCGCCGAGCCGCACAATGCGCTCACGGTACGTGCCGCCATGCGCGCGCGCTTCACCGCCGCCGGCGAGAATAAACGTGCCTCGGGTGGCTGCCGCAGGTACGGTATACGAAAACGCCGCCATCACCGGCGCTTTCGGCGCGTCATACATCGGGCACACGTTGGTGCGCGCCACAGGGTTAACCGGGTGATCTCCACTTTGATAGATCCCCCAGCGCTCCAGCGTGGTGACGTAAGCTTTGTTGAAATCGATAAATCCCTGATCGGTGAACTGCGCGGGTGAACGCAACTCGCAGGCGGCGAACGCAGTAATTGGGCGGCCCAGCGTTTTGAGATGCGCTTCGACGACGGCAAACGCATCCGCCAACGGCAAAGGCTTGAAAAACCGCGCGCGCTCGATTTCAAAGCCGGGCTCGGCGGCTACGCCGCCGGAGTACTGGAATACCGCCTTGATGTAGCGGTAATGACCTGCGGTAAATACGGGGACTGCGGACATGGGTTCTCCCGTTCTTTCTACTTCCCCACCGCCGTTCGCCCTGAGCCTGTCGAAGGGCATGGCCGACAACGAGGACTTCGACAAGCTCAGCCCGAACGGGAGGCATTAAGAATTTGCAGTTACGTTACCATATACCCATCTGGAGAAACCGAATTGAAAACACCCATCATCACCGAAGGCGTTTCTGTCGTAGTGGCCGCGTTACTGCTTGCAGCGCAACCCGCCACAGCACAACCCGCCAACTACCCCACCAAACCCATCCGCATGACGGTTTCGTCCGGCGCGGGCGGCGGGCTGGATTTTGTCTCGCGCCTCGCCGCGACCGCCATGACGGAATCGCTCGGACAAAGCGTGGTGGTGGATAACCGCGCGGGCGCCAGCGGCAGTATCGCGGCGGAGATCACTGCGATAGCGCCCCCCGATGGCTATACCGTGATGATGCTTTCCGCGAGCCTGGTGGTGTATGGCATCGTCAACAAAACGCGTTACGATTTGTATCGCGACTTCGACGCCATTTCGCAATTGGCGCAAAGCCCCTACATCCTCACCGTGCATCCCGCAGTGCCGGCCAAATCAGTAAAAGAGTTTGTCGCCTACGCGAAAGCCAATCCGTCGAAACTCAGCTACGCCTCGACCGGCAATGCCTCGCTCGGCCATCTGGCCACGGAACTCCTCGCCAACTCAACCGGCACCCGGCTCACCCACGTGCCGTACAAAGGCGTAGGCGCGGCGATGACCGAATTGCTGTCCGGGCAAATTCAAATCGCGTTCTTGAGCGGCGGCTCGGTCTACGGACAAGTGCGCTCGCAAAAGCTGCGCGCTCTGGCGGTGGCGAGCAGCGCACGCGTCAAGGCCGCACCCGACCTGCCGACCATGAACGAAGCCGGCGTGCCGGGCTACGTGGTCACCCAGTGGCACGGCTTGCTCGCGCCGCGCGGCGTGCCGCGCCCCATCATCGAGCGGCTGCATCGCGAAGCGGTCAAAGCGATTCAGCGGCCCGATGTGGCGTCGCGGCTGGCGCAGGACGGCACCGAAGGTGTTGCGAGTTCACCGGCGCAGTTCGCGGCGTTTCTGAAATCCGAGCGCGAGCAGTGGGGCAAAGCGGCCAAGATTGCGAATATTAAAAACGAGTGACGATAGAAATTTTGAGTCGGCGTGGCTGGCCAGACCTGCCAGCACTCTGACACGCGGGCTATATCGCGTTTGACGATATAAGCAAAATTGTTTATAATTAAACCCGTGAACAGCAAAGAATTCAAACGCTGGCTGGCCCGTCAGGGCGCAACTTTCCAACCCGGAAAAGGATCGCACCTCAAGGTATATCTCAACGACAAACAGTCGGTGTTGCCCATGCACAATACCGATTTGAAAACCGGCGCGCTGGAAGGCATCAAGAAACAACTCGGATTGAAATAAGGAACCCGTCATGTTCAATTACCCTGTCACGCTCACCCCCGACAAAAAAGATGGCGGTTTTGTGGTGACTTTCAAAGACATTCCCGAAGCCATTACGCAAGGCGACACGGTTGTGCAAGCCCTCGCCGCCGCGAAAGAAGCGCTGGAGTGTGCGTTGGATTTTTACTTCGAGAATAAACGTGCCGTGCCCGCGCCGTCCAAGCCCAAGCGCGGCCAGCCAGTGATTGAGCTACCCGCCAGCTTGTCGGCCAAGGTGCTACTGCTCAACGAAATGATTGCGCAGAATGTACGGCCAGTCGAACTGGCGCGCCGCTTGAAAACCACACCGCAAGAAGTGAACCGGCTGACTGACGTGCGGCATACCACACGCATCGACGGCATCGCCACCGCACTACAAGCGTTGGGCAAGCAGTTGGATATGCGGGTGGTTTAAGCATTATCCACTCACCCAATCTTCAAGCCGCAACCCTGGTGGTCACGCAGTGGCATAGCCCGACGTGGCATCGCGCCTCGCGCAGGACGGAACCGAAGGCATGGCGAGCGCGCCGGAGCAGTTCACGGCGCTTCTGAAATCCGAGTGCGCGCAGTGGGGCAAAGCGGCAAAAGTAGCGAACATACGCAACGAATAACTTTAGAAAGAGCAGCGATGGATTATTCAGCATACAAGCACATGAAGATCGAACGGAAAGACAAAATCCTCACGATCACGCTCAACCGCCCACCGATGAACCCGATCCACTACGAACTGCACAACGAACTCGCGCGGCTGTGGTATCAGGTGCAGCTTGACCACGACTCAGACGTCATTATTTTCACCGGCGCGGGCGATGTCTTTTCGGCCGGCGGCGACATCCCGATGATGCAAAAACGCATCGACGATCCCGAGCTGTTCAACCAGAAAAATCTGGAAATGAAGCAGATGATTTTCGGCTTGCTCGATCTGGAAAAGCCTGTGATCGCGCGCATCAACGGCGACTGCATCGGCCTCGGCGCGACGCTGGCCTTGCTTTGCGACATCAGCATCGCGGTGGACGACGCGCGCTTTTGCGATCCGCACGTCAAAATGGGTTATGTGGCGGGCGACGGCGGCGCGATCATCTGGCCGCAATTGATCGGCTACGCGCGCGCCAAGGAATATCTGCTGACCGGCGACGTGCTCGACGCCAAAGAGGCCGAGCGCATCGGCCTCATCAACCACGCGGTGCCGCGCGATCAACTGGATGTCAAGGTCAATGCCTTGGCGGAAAAGCTCGCGAATGGGCCAACCAAAGCGATCAAGTGGACCAAGGCGAGCATCAATATTCCGCTGCGCCAGTTGGCGCATTCGATGCTGGATGCCTCGCTGGCATACGAAGCCATGACCAATATCGGCGCCGATCATCAAGAGGCCGTCACGGCGTTCAAGGAAAAGCGCAAGCCACGCTTCACCGGGCGCTAATATGACGCGCAAAGCCCTGGATCATCTGCGTGTGCTCGACATGAGCCGCGTGCTTGCCGGTCCGTTTCTGGCGCAAAATCTCGCTGACTTCGGCGCCGACGTGATTAAGGTCGAGCGGCCTCACCACGGCGACGAATCACGCACTTTTCCGCCGTACGCGAAAGACGCCGGCGGCCACGACACTGAAGACTCTGCCTATTTCATGTCGATCAATCGCGGCAAGCGTTCGATCACCATCGACATCGCCACGCCGCGCGGCCAGGCGCTGATAAAAAAACTCGCCGCGCAATCCGACGTGCTGATTGAAAATTACAAAGTCGGTGATCTGAAGCGTTATGGATTGGATTACGAAGCCATCCGCACCGTGAACCCGCGCATCGTGTACTGCTCGATTACAGGGTTCGGCCAGACGGGGCCTTACCGCAACCGCCCCGGCTATGACTACATTTTTCAGGCGATGAGCGGGCTGATGAGCCTCACTGGCGGCCCCGATGAACTGCCCGGCGGCGGCCCTGCTAAAGTGGGTCTCGCCATTTGCGATGTGATCACCGGCATTTATTCGAGCTTTGCGGTGATGACCGCGCTCGCGGAGCGCGAGAAATCCGGCGCGGGCCAGCACATCGATATGTCGCTGCTCGACACCACCATCGCCACGATCTCGCACATCAATATGAACTACCTTATCGGCGGCATTATTCCCAAGCGCATGGGTACCGGCCATCCGAGCATTGTGCCGTACCAAATGTTTCAGGCGAAAGACGGCCCGATGGTGGTGGCGGTGGGCAACGATGGGCAGTTTGCAAAACTCTGCGGACTGCTGGGCTTTCCCGAGTTGCCGCAAGACCCGCGTTTTCTAACCAACCCGCTGCGCGTGCAGCATCGCGATGTTTTGATTCCGCAACTCGAAGCCGCGTTTGCAAAAAAGACCGCTGATGATTGGATACAAAGCCTGACTCAGTTGGGCGTGCCCTGCGGCCCGCTGAACAATATTCAGCAGGTGTTTGACGATCCGCATGTGCAGTCGCGCGGCATGCAGGTCAGCATTCCGCATCCGCGCGCGGGCGCGGTGCCCGCGCTGGCCAACCCCGCACGCCTATCGGAAACGCCGCCGCAATATGAGCGGCCCGCTCCTGCTCTGGGCGAACATACGCGCGAGATATTGAGCGGCGTCCTCGGGTTGACCGAGGCGGAGATCAATCAACTTGCCGCCGACAAAGTGATTTGATGCGCGGCTTGAGAACTATTACTTCGCTGTTTGCATTGTTGCCCGTTGTCGCCGCGGCACAAACCTATCCGCACAAGCCTATCCGATTCGTCGTGCCTTTCGGCGTGGGCGGCCCCGGCGACGCCATCGGCCGCATGCTCGGCCGGCAGTTGACGGACAGCCTCGGCCAGCCGGTCGTGATTGATAATCGCAGCGGCGCGACCACGATCATCGGCACCGAACTCGTGGCGAAATCACCGCCTGACGGGCACACCCTGCTGTTGATTTCAACCACGCACGCGGTGAATCCCGGTCTGTTTCCGAAGCTGCCCTACGACCCGATCAAGGATTTTTCGCCGGTCACGCTGATTACCGCAACACCGTTCATGCTGGGCATACATCCTTCCGTAGCCGCGAATTCTGTTGCCGAATTCGTCGCCCTAGCCCGCGGCAAACCCGGATCACTGAATTACGGATCGTCAGGCGCGGGCAGTTCCATACATCTCACCACGGAGCTGTTGAAATCGGCGGCAAATCTACAAATGACGCACGTGCCGTACAAAGGCAGCGGACCGGCATTCATCGATCTGATCGGCGGGCAAATACAGATGCTGTTCAGCAGCACCGTCTCGACCATGCCGCACGTCAAGAGCGGCAAGGTGCGTGGGCTTGCCATCACCAGCCTCAAGCGCGCGCCGGCGCTGCCGGAAATACCCACGATTGCTGAGTCGTACTCCG
>CAMDDY010000184.1 GCA_945893125.1 Bordetella parapertussis | reverse complement strand
AATCACCAAAAAAGACATCTCTGCCGCCATGCACTACCTCAACCATCGCCCCAGAAAATGCCTCGGCTTCAAAACACCCCACGAAGTCTTCTGGAAGAAGCTACACTCGCATCATAACGCGGTTGCACTTCAGACTTGAATCCGCCATGGCAATGTTGCCGCATGCGGGGCAATTTGCGCGTTATCGATTGACGCCGCGCAACGTGCAGGGCGCCGATTGCAGTAAAATTCGCGGTACAGGCACTACACCTCCATGAAAGAAAAAATCCAGGTTGGCGTACTCAAGATCGGCATGTTCGTTTCCGATCTGGATCGCCCATGGCTGGATACGCCGTTCCTGCTTCAGGGATTTCTCATTGAGACGGACGAGGAAATCGCCAAGCTCAAGTATCACTGCCAGTATGTGATCGTTGACCGCTTGCGGTCAGTGGAGGGCGAATTCAAGAGCGACGAGCCGGTAAAGCCGGGGCAGCCCGCCCGCGGCGGCGCGGCTTCCGGCTTGCGTATCTACGATGACGATAAACGCAAGGCAGCCAGGCCGCCGCCTTCGTCGATTCTCGGCACCCTCAAAACGATTATGAAGGAGACTTTCGCGACGCGCCCCAATCCCGGCGGGGGCGTGACGCAAACGCGGATCGTGACCGTGCAAACCGTCAACCCGCCGCGGCCGCGCGCGCCGGAAACCCAGGTGTACGCCCATGGCATCACCCGCGACGAAGCCCTAAAACTGGAAACCGAAGTGGTGGATATGTCGGGGCGCACGACGTGGATCCACGCGAACAATTCTTGTTTGGTGAACTGCAATAAGGCTGGAAGTTACCGCCGCGCGTAATAAAAAAGCCGGCATCTTGCGGATGCCGGCTTGGCGCCCTGGCGCGGTGAACCGCGTCGTAGCGTTATAGCGACGCTACGCAGCCGCGCCCACCAGATCGCGCAGCACGTACGGCAGAATGCCGCCGTGTTTCAGGTAATCGACTTCGATGCCGGTGTCGATGCGCAGGGTTAGCGTCACGCGTTGTGTTGAACCATCGGCACGCGTAATCACCATCACCACATCCTGCAACGGCTTCACATTGCCGCCGTTCATGCCTTCGATGGCAAAGGTTTCCGTGCCGTTGATGTTGAGCGATGTCACGCTTTCACCTTGCTTGAACTGCAAGGGCAGAACGCCCATGCCGATCAGGTTGGCGCGGTGAATGCGCTCGAAGCTCTTGACGATCACGGCTTTAACCCCCAGCAGTTGCACGCCCTTGGCGGCCCAGTCGCGTGATGAACCCATGCCGTAGTCGTCGCCACCGAAAATCACCAGCGGTGTGTTCTTGGCGCGGTAGACCTCGGAGGCTTCAAAAATGGTCATTTGTTCGCCGGTGGGCTGCACGCGGGTGATCGGGCCTTCGGTGCCGGGCGCGACCAGGTTACGCAGGCGCACGTTGGCGAAGGTGCCGCGCACCATCAGTTCATGGTTGCAGCGGCGCACGCCGAAGTGGCCCCACTCGGAGGCCGGATGATCCTTGAACGGCTCCAGCCATTTGCCGGCGGGCGTGCCCGGACGAATCTTGGTGGAGGGGCTGATGTGATCGGTGGTGATCGAGTCGCCCAAGATCGCCAACGCGCGCGCGCCCACGATGTCAGTGACTTTGCCCGGCGTGCGGGTGACGCCTTCAAAAAACGGCGGCTCTTTGATGAAGGTGGATTTGGCATCCCACTTGTAGACCGCGCCCGTGATGGTGGGGATGGCATCCCACAGTGCTTTGTTGCCTGACAGATCGCCGTATTCGCGGCGGAAGTGTTCGGCGTTGGCGGCGAATTTCAGCAGCGATGACACTTCCGCATCGGTGGGCCACAGGTCTTTGAGATACACCGGCTTGCCGTCAGCACCTTTACCCAGCGGGTCTTTGGTGAGATCAGTGCGTATGGTGCCGGCGAGTGCGTAGGCCACCACCAGCGCGGGGCTGGCGAGGTAATTGGCGCGCAGGTTGGCATGCACGCGCGCTTCAAAGTTGCGGTTGCCGGAGAGCACCGCGGCGGTCACCAGGTCTTTGGACACCACGGCGTCTTCGATCTTGGCATCCAGCGGGCCGGCCGCGCCCATGCAGGTGGTGCAGCCGTAGGCGACCACGCCGAAGCCGAGTTTTTCAAGTTCGGGCAGCAGGCCGGCGTCGCGCAGATACGCGGTGACGACCTTGGAGCCGGGCGCGAGTGAGGTCTTGACGCGTGGATGAACCTTGAGGCCGCGCTCGTTGGCGCGCTTGGCAAACAAGCCCGCCGCGATCAGCAGCGCGGGGTTGGAGGTGTTGGTGCAGGAGGTGATCGAGGCGATCAGCACGTCGCCATGGCCGACGTCGAATTCGTGTCCGGTGGCTTCGCGGCGATTCAGATCAGCGGCTTGGCGCGCGTAGCCATTTTTATCGGTGGGGGCTGCGAACAGCGCATCGAAATTGCTGCCCAGATCAGGCAGGCTCACGCGATCCTGCGGGCGTTTCGGGCCGGAGAGGCAGGGCACGATGGTATCGAGGTTCAGTTCAACCACCTGACTGTAATCGATGTCGCCGGCCTTGGGCATGCCGAACATATTCTGCGCTTTGAAGTAGGCTTCGATGGCGGCGACTTGTTCCGGCTCACGTCCCGTGGTGCGGAAATACTCGATGGTTTTTTCATCGACCGGGAAGTAGCCCATGGTCGCGCCGTATTCGGGCGCCATGTTGGCCACCGTGCAGCGATCCGCTGCGGTCAGTGCGGTGGCGCCGGCGCCGTAGAACTCAACGAACTTGCCGACGACCTTGGTCTTGCGCATGAGTTCGGTAACGGTGAGCGCGAGATCGGTGGCGGTGACGCCTTCACGCAATTTGCCGGTGACGTGACAGCCAACCACATCGGGTGTGAGGAACGCATTGGGCTGGCCCAGCATGCCCGCTTCGGCTTCGATGCCGCCCACGCCCCACGCCACGATACCGATGCCGTTGACCATGGTGGTGTGCGAATCGGTGCCGAACACGGTGTCGGGGAACCACACGCCGTCTTTTTCAAACACGCCGTGCGACAGATATTCCATGTTTATCTGGTGGATGATGCCGTTACCGGGGGGAATCACGCGCACGGTCTTGAATGCGCCCTGCGCCCATTTCACAAACGCATAGCGCTCGGCGTTGCGCTTGAATTCGATTTCCTGATTGCGCTGCACGGCATCTGGCCGGTTGTAGACATCGATTTCCACCGAGTGATCGACGACGACATCAACAGGCACCAGCGGCTCGATGTTGCCCGGCGGTATGCCGAGGCGTTCGGCGGCGGCGCGCATGGCGGAAAGATCGTTCAACGTGCCGAAGCCAATCAGGTCTTGCAGCACAATGCGTACCACGATGAAGGGGATTTCCGCCGTGCGCGTGGCATTAGGCTGCCAGGCGGCGAGTGCTTTGACATGTTCTTCGCTGACGCGCTTGCCGTCGCAGTGGCGCACGAGGGCTTCTAGCACCACGCGGATCGAGCGGGGCAGGCGGGAGATTTTGCCGAGGCCGGCAGCTTCGAGTGCTGCGAGTGAGTGGTATTTGCCGCTCTTGCCTTGGGAAGGGGTGAAATCGCGCAGGGTTTTGAAGGTGTCTTGTGCCATGCTGTTGCTCCAGATGTCGTTGATACGTATCCAATGAAACTCCTTCTCCTTCAGGGGCAAGGGAACACTTGCAGCGAAGCAGAAGGCGGGGATGGGGGTGGGTTTTCTACGTGGGTAACGGAAACTCTATTTGACCCCACCCCCACCCTAACCCTCCCCCTGAAGGGGAGGGAATTACTTTGATGGTGTGGCGGTGTTACGCCGTCATCAACTCGCGCAACACAAACGGCAGAATGCCGCCGTTTTTCAGGTATTCCACTTCAATCGGCGAATCCACGCGCAGCGTGACGGTCACGTTTTGCGTGCTGCCATCTGCGCGATGAATCACCAGCGTCACGTCCTGCATCGGCTTCAGATTGCCGCCTTCAACGCCCATGAGATCAAAGGTGTCGCTACCGCTGATATTCAGCGATTGAACGCTGTCATTGCCTTTGAACTGGCAGGGCAATACGCCCATGCCGACGAGATTGGAGCGATGTATACGCTCGAAACCGCGCGCCACCACAACCTTTACGCCCAGCATCTGCGTGCCCTTGGCGGCCCAGTCGCGCGAGGAGCCGGTGCCGTAGTCTTCGCCGCCAAAGACAAACAGCGGCACCTTGTCGATGTTTTGATAACGCATCGATGCTTCGTAAATCGTCATCTTGTCGCCGCTGGGCTGGTGCAGAGTCACACTGCCTTCGGAGCCGGGTACCAGCAGGTTCTTGATGCGCGGATTGGCGAAGGCGCCGCGCACCATCACTTCGTGGTTGGTGCGGCGCGAGCCGAAGCTCGAAAGGTCCGTGCTGCCGGCGGCAACCAGCCAGTCGCCTGCGAGCGTGCCCTTGCGGATGGGCGCAACGGGGCTGATGTGGTCGGTGGTGAGCTTGTTGCCGTAAATACCCAGCGCGCGCCCGCCTTTGACATCGGTGAGTTTCGGCTTCTCGGGTTTGAAGCCCTCGAACAGCGGCGGCTCAAGCATATAGGTGGATTTCGGGTCCCACTCGAATAGCGCGCCCTTGGCTTCGGGAATCGCATCCCACAGGTCTTTCGCACCGTCGAGATTGCCGTATTCGCGCTTGAAGTTACTGCTGTCGGTGGCGAATTTCATCAGGGCTTCGACTTCGGCGGGCGTGGGCCACAGGTCTTTCAGGAACACCGGCTTGCCGTCTTTGTCGTTGCCTAGCGGATCGGTGTCCACGTTTTTCAGCACCGTGCCCGCGAGCGCAAACGCCACCACCAGCGGCGGGCTCATCAGGAAGTTGGCTTTAAGGGATTGATGCACGCGCGCTTCAAAGTTGCGGTTGCCGGAGAGCACCGCAGCGGCGATCACGTCGTTTTTCACGATAACGTCTTCGAGGTCTTTATACAGCGGACCGGCGAGACCCATGCAGGTGGTGCAACCATAAGCGACCACATGAAAGCCCAGTTGCTCGAGGTAGGGTAACAGGCCGGCGTTCTTGAGATAGGCCGTGACCACCTTGGAGCCTGGCGCCATCGACGTTTTGACGCGCGGATGCGGCTTCATGCCTTTTTCCACGGCTTTCTTGGCGAGCAGGCCGGCGGCCAGCAGCACCCACGGGTTAGAGGTGTTGGTACACGAGGTAATTGCGGCAATGCCGATATCGCCGTGGCCTACGTCGCCTATGCCCGGCGTGGTGACGGCAAAACGCTTGCCCATATCGGCGGCGGGCTTGTTGTAGCCGCTTTCGGTCACCGGTTTTGCAAACAGTTCGGTGAAGCGCGCTTTGATGCCTTCGAGATTGATGCGCTCTTCCGGTTGCTTCGGGCCAGACACGCTGGGGCGCACGGTGGACAAATCCAGCTCCACCACTTGCGAGTAATCGATGTCGCCTTTTTTCGGGATACCATACATGCCCTGCGCTTTGAGGTAAGACTCAATCGCATCACAGTGTTCCTCGCGGCCCGACATGCGGTAGTACTCCAGCGCCTTGTCGTCAATGGCGAAAAAGCCGCAGGTGGCGCCATAGTCGGGCGACATGTTGGCGACCGTGGCGCGGTCGGTGGGGGACAGCGATGTGGCGCCTTCGCCGAAGTATTCGACGAACTTGTTGACCACCTTGGTTTTGCGCAGCAGTTCGGTGACGGTGAGCACGAGGTCGGTGGCAGTGACGCCGGGGTTCAACTTGCCGCTCATGTGTACACCCACCACATCAGGGGTGAGGAAGTAATACGGCTGGCCCAGCATGCCCGCTTCGGCTTCGATGCCGCCCACGCCCCACGCCAGCACGCCGATGGCGTTGACCATGGTGGTGTGCGAGTCGGTGCCGACGGTGGAATCAGGGTAATAGACGCCGTCTTTTTCCCATACGCCGCGCGACAGGTACTCAAGATTGACCTGATGGCAGATGCCATTGCCGGGCGGCACCACGCGAATGCCGGCGAAGGCCTGCTTCGCCCATTTGAGGAAGGTGTAACGCTCGCCGTTGCGCTCGAATTCGATTTCCATGTTCTTGCGCAGCGCGTCGGTAGAGTTATGCACGTCGATTACCACCGAGTGATCGACGACCAGATCCACCGGCACCAGCGGTTCGATGCGCTTGGGGTCGAAATTTTGCCGCTTGGCTTCAGCGCGCATCGCGGCGAAGTCATTCAGCGCAGGGAAACCGGCCATGTCCTGCAGCATGATGCGCGCGAGCACGAAGGGCAGTTCTTGTGTGCGCTCGCCATTGGGTTGCCAGTTCGCGAGCTCGCGCACGGCGGTCTCGGTGATCCGTTGCCCGTCGCAATTGCGCAGTATGGATTCAAGCACCACGCGCAGGCTCACCGGCAGGCGCGACACTTTGCCGAGGCCGGCTTCTTCGAGCGCGGCCAACGAATACATTTTGCCGGTCTTGCCGGATTTGAGTTTGAATTCACGAATGGCTTTGAACGGATCGTATGTCATGTTTAACTCTTTAAAAACAAATAGTTATAGAAAGTAACCGTGAGAGACTCGGAATAGCGCGGTGAAGGACTGCGGCAAACCTGAAAGGGGCTGTCACGTAGAAGGCGATATTTTAGTCTTTTCCGGCGCGCTCGTGCTACGAAAGGTTGCGAAACACGGCTTGCCCGCCACCGCAAGTTCAGATGGCGAACCCATAAATTCATTAAGTTAATGCTCGCGACCCATGTGTTTGCTCATGCTATTACGCAGCAGCGCACGTAGCGTAACGGCTCATACGCCACCAGCCTTTAGCGCATCCACGTCGGAGGTGCGCAACACAGCGCCGGGATTCTTCGGTAAACTGCTGACGCGCTTGGCAAGGGAGGAGATGGCCCATGTGAATCGCGTGTGAAAAGTAGTGTCAGCGTGTCCAAACCTATCGTCTAAGAGAGAGAAAATCAGATGGCGGACCGAATTATTTTTGTTGGTATTCTGGTGCTGACGGGCGTGTATTTTTGGGCCACGTCGCAAATTCCCACCCTTGAAATCGGCGATCCGCTGGGGCCCAAGGCGTTCCCGCGTTTGCTCGGCGTGGGGCTGTTGATCTCCGCCGCGATGTTGCTGGCGGAAATGATCAAGGCGCGCAAAGCCGCGCCGCAAACCACTGCACCTGAAGAAAAAGAAGACACCAGCACCTACAAAATTGTTGCCGGCGTGGTGGTCGCCACGGGCATTTACTTTGCGTTGTTTGAGCCGCTGGGCTACGCGGTGTCCACCATGCTTTTTCTGCTGGTGATGACCGCTTACTTCAATAAAGGCAAATGGTGGGCCAACGTGCTGACGTCGGTCATCTACAGCTTTGCCAGCTATTACATGTTCACCAAATTGCTGGGCGTGAATCTGCCGCGCGGCATCGCGCCATTTTAAGGAGCCTACATGGATACCTTAAACCACATTCTCAACGGCTTCGCAGTCAGCACGATGCCGATTAATCTTTGGTACACGTTTATCGGCGTGTTTCTCGGCACTATCATCGGCGTGCTGCCGGGCATCGGACCATCGGCGGGCATCGCGTTGCTGATCCCGGTGACCTTCGGCATGAATCCGACTTCCGCGCTGATCATGATGTGCGGCATTTACTACGGTACCAAATACGGCGGTTCGACCACGGCGATTCTGATCCGCACGCCGGGCGAGGCCGCTTCGGTGATGACTTCCATCGATGGTTACGAGATGGCGAAAAAAGGCAGGGCCGGGGCGGCGCTCGCGGTTTCGGCCATCGGCTCATTCATTGCGGGCACGCTGGGGGTGATCGGGCTAACGGTATTTGCCGTGCCGTTGTCGTCGATGGCGCTCAAGTTCGGCCCGGCGGAATATTTCACGCTGATGCTGTTTGCGATGACAGCGGTGTCCACGCTCACCGGCAAATCTGCGGCGAAAGGGTTGCTCGCGACCGTTCTCGGTTTGATGATTGCCACTATCGGCATCGATCTGCAAAGCGGGCAGGCGCGCTACACCATGGGCGTTGCCGAGTTCCAGGACGGGGTGGGCTTCGTGGTGGTGGTGGTGGGCCTCTTTGCGGTGGCAGAGGTGTTTCGCGGCCTTGAAGATATTTACAAAGGCACCGGCGCCAAGGCGATGAAAATCACCGGCAAGCTGTGGCTGACCAAAGAAGAATGGATGCGCTCCATCGGCCCGATCTGGCGCGGCGGCGTGATCGGTTTCATCATCGGTGTGTTGCCGGGCGCGGGCGGCACCATTGCTTCGATAATGTCGTACACCACCGAAAAACGCCTGTCGAAGCACCCCGAAGAGTTCGGCCACGGCGCGATCGAAGGCGTTGCCGGCCCGGAGGCGGCGAACAACTCCGATACCGCAGGCGCCATGGTGCCGCTGCTCACACTCGGCATTCCCGGCGGCGGTGCTACCGCAGTGCTGATGGGTGCTTTCATCATGTACGGCATCCAGCCCGGCCCGTTGCTGTTTCAGAACCGCCCAGATCTCGTGTGGGGGCTGATCAACAGCATGTATATCGGCAATGTGATGCTGCTGATACTGAACCTGCCGCTGATCGGCATTTTCGTGCAGTTGCTGAAAATCCCTTCCGGTATTTTGTATCCGCTGATTCTCGCGATATCGGTGATCGGCGCTTATGCCATCAACGGCAGCATGACCGATCTGTATTTGATTCTGTTATTCGGCGTGGTTGGCTATGTGTTCGACAAGGTGGATATTCCGGTTGCGCCGCTGGTGCTGTCGCTGGTGCTGGGCGGCATGATGGAACAATCCTTCCGCCAGGCGATGACGATTTCGGGCGGCAACCCGAAAATATTCTTCGGCAGCGTGATTACCGTGACGCTGGTCGTGATGTCGGTGGTGTCCATACTGCTGCCGTTTATTTTGCCGATGATTAAAAAATACAAGGAAGACGGCAAGGACGAATAGCCGCGCCGATGCTTGAACTGTCGCTGCGTTAATCGTTGGCGATGAGCGCGGGCAGCTCGCGATTTTTATCGAGCGGCCGATTTCCGTCACCATGCTGGCGATTGGTGTGCTGATGCTGCTGGTCAGCCTCAAGCCGCTGCTGTTTAAATCGAAAAAGAAAGACTGGCGTTTAACCGTGGGATTGGACGAGCCTTCCTGAGTGATGTATCATAAGTATATGTTTTTAATATACTTTTTCACTAGTAAATGACGGACGCGAGGGGAGCTAAAGTCGCCGCGCGTAGCGACAATCCCCCCACCTTCGTCTACCTCATCGCCGTGCTGCTGCTCGGTCAGGCGCTCGGCACG
>CAMDDY010000183.1 GCA_945893125.1 Bordetella parapertussis | reverse complement strand
ATCGCAATCTGATACCGTTCGTCTTGGGTGAGGTGTGTGTAGTTCATTCTTGGCAACTTTAACTTGGTGGTCGAGGGGCTCGGATGCTATCGCACCTCGCCCACCCAACCTATTAATCAGAGTTGCACTTCGAATTTGAACTCGCGAGTACCAAATCACCGGCATTTGTTGCTATCTGCAGCACGCGCTCCAGCAATCGCGTGGGCTTTGGTGTATCAAACGCGGTTTGCGTTTTGAACAAAGCCTGAATTTCTTTACGCGCCTCGTCGGTATGGCCAACCTCCTCGTGTGGCCACCATGTCCACGGAACAAATCCTTCGACTTCATCAAGGTAGCGAATTACGCTCGGCTGCGAGCTACCATTTTTTCCGAAATATATGCGGCCTTCGTCACGCAGCTTATTGAACTCTGACTCAATCATTGACCAACATCGGCCCTCTGGCGGCTTATGTCGTTTCCCACTCGGTGAAACGATTTCATACATTTGATTGGGGCGCCATCCTTGCGCTGTCATCGGGATGCCGCGCCATCGACCACGCGGATCATTGCTCGTGTTCTTGTAAACCTTTGCTTGTTTTTCATCTAGCGGGACTCGATTTCGCGTCGCCTTGAACTGATCGGGATCCATCGCATACACGAGCAAATATTCGTGAACATCGCCGATAGCCTCACGGTTTTCCCGCGAATAACGTTTCTGCCAGACATTGCAGGCAATGAATCGTTCGCGTCCAAAAATCTCATCCATCAGCGCACGCAGCAACGCAATTTCCGAGTCGTCCATCGAAATCCAGATTGAGCCATCGGGTCTTAGAAATCGCCTCAACAGCAAAAGTCGCGGATACATCATGCACAACCAGCGATCATGCCGGTCCAGCGTCTCGCCTTCCTTGCCGACGACCTTACCCAGCCATTCACGGATCAACGGGCTGTTGACGTTGTCGTTGTAGGCCCAGCCCTCGTTGCCGGTGTTGTACGGCGGATCAATGTAGATGCACTTCACCTGCCCCGCGTAGTACGGCAGCAGCGCCTTCAACGCGACGAGGTTGTCTCCCTGCACGATCAGGTTGCCGTCGCCCGGTTCACCACAGGCGAGTTGAGGCACGTCTTTCAGCAGGTGAAAAGGAACCTGATTGTGGTGGTTGACGACCGCTTCTTTTCCAATCCAGTTCAGTGTAGGCATGCCGTCATTTTAGGTTGTTTTGGGCGGATGCTCCTGCCCGGTTTTTATCGCCGCCCTACGGCAGCAGGCAAGATATTTGCCATCCCCGTTGCCGCTGGAGAATATCACGCCACTTCGCGCGCCGCGCTCACCTGCGTTGTCTTCAAGAAGCGCCGCCGCTCATGGGCATGATTGTTTGTTCGCGATTGAAATCGTGGGATACTCACTGGCTGAATGTCTCGCCCAAAATTGCCCCGTGAAATGTACCCACCCCCCCCCGCCCCTGCGCACCGGAAATTTTTCAAAAGCCAATCGCGGCGATTGACCTGACCGGGCTGCCGCCGCGCGACGCCCCGGATTTTGATCAGGCGGTGATAACCCGCTACGCGCTCGAATACGCGAACAAGGGCTGGAACGCCGCCGTCACCGTGGATGACGAGTTCGTCCGCGTGGTCGCGATTCCCGAAAACGGCATCGAGCCGAAGCAATACGTGCTGGGTTTATTGCAGCATCGTTATCTGGAAGACGCGTTGCCGATACTTGAAGCGCTCTATGGCATGCTCGACGACGCCGAGATCGCTTACAACTACGGCATCTGCCTGAGCGAGCTGGGGCGCATTGAAGCATCGGTGCCGCCGCTGCAACGCTGCGTGGCGCTCGACCCCGAATACACCCATGCCTATGTCGGCCTCGGCGTCGCTTTTAGCCGGCTTGGCCGCAACGAAGACGCGGAACGGGCGCTGCGTGTAGCCCTCCACCAGCAACCGGAAAACGCGCACGCCAGGCGCAACCTTGCGGCGGTACTTGCCCGTTCCGGCAAACACCCGGAAGCGTTGCCGTTGTTTCGTCAATCCGCCGCTCTGGCGCCCGACGATCCCGGTGCGCTGCTCGGCCTCGCGCAGTGTCTTGATGCGCTCGACGGCGATCACCGCAAGGAAGGCAGCAAGGTTTACCACGAGATTGCCCGCCGCTTTGACGATCACCCCACCGCCGAAATCGCGAAAAAGGCGCTCACTCGTATCGCCAACGAGCAACTCCACGACACCGTGGACGGCAAGGTACGCATGGACGCCGTTTACTACATGCAGGGCGCGATGGATGATTTCGCCCGCAAATCAAAACAGGAAATCGGCCGGATCGTGATGGAAATCGCCTTGCTCGGACAAGGCGGCCTGCAAATCAACAAACCGGACATCCGCTACACGCTGAAGCACTTGCCGGGGGAATTCTCGGGCCTGCAACTGGTCGCGATCATGCACGCCGGTATCCGGCTGCTTGATCCCCAAGCGGATACCGGCACCGGGCTGGACCGCGAGTACGAGGTGGCGCTGGCCCTGCGTGGAAAGCAATAATCGCTAACGCAATGAGCGCCATACCCGAAAACTACTGGAAAATCATCGCGCCCCTGATCGCCACGGCCAAGGGTTTTCTGGAGAAGGGCGAGGCGCTTTCGCCCATCGCTTTCGTCGGCTCGTTTACGTCGGATATATGCGTTCCCGTGCTGCTGCAAGCGTCTTCAAGCGAAGCCAAAGACAAATCCGCAATTGCCATCAAAGCTGCCGCCGATGCGTTGGGCGCGGATTTCATCTTTGTATTGATGGAAGCCTGGTCGCTGCGCAAAGACAAGTTATTGCAGATGAACGCGATCCTCGACAAATACGGATCGATAGGCGCATCGCCCTACGCCGTGGACATCGTGTCCATGTCACTCGAAACCCGGCATGGCGTGTGGATGGCGGAAGTGCCGATCAAACCCAAAGGCATCTCGAAAAAGAAACGCACCATCGGCGCGCCGGAATTCCGCCATTTTACCGAGGCCGGCGGGCGGTTTGTTAATTTATTGCCGGTGAAGGATAGGGCGGCGACACTGCATTGAAGCAGCGGTTGACGGCAAAATTGCAGCCTGCGGAATGCGCTGCGCCCTTCGAAAAATTCAGGACGGGCTTATTTCGGGCGACATCGCTGATCTTCGCATTGCCGCCGGAAAATATCACGCGGGCGTAGCCGGTTTGCGCAGGGCGAGTAAACCAATCACCAGCGCGCCCGCCAGCCAACACGCGACCGGCGCCCACGCGAGCAGCGCGGCATATTCCGATTGCTTGGGTATCCCCATCAGCACGGTCGTAATACGGCTTAAGGTCGCGAACGCCAACGCGGCGAACAACAGGCCCAGCGCGAGGCCTTCGCGTCCGGTGCGCCCCGCCGCCATCGCGGCGGTGAATCCGCACATCAGCATACTGCCCCACGCGCCGCCTGCGACGAGTTGCGCGGCGATCAACATATCCAGTGAGCCTGCATGCGCCGCCAGATACGCGCCCACAGCACCCAGCACGGCGGACACCGCCATCACCTGCATGGTGCCGAAGCGATTGCACAGCGCGCTGCCGGGCATCATCAGCACGCCGAATCCCACCCAGAACAGCGGCATCAGCCATTCAAGATCAGCCGGTTTGGCGAATTTCAAAAATTGCCCGGCGGTGTTGATGGAGAAATGAATCTGGAATCCGGCGGCCAACAGCAACAAGCCCAGCAGAAACGGCCACGTGCGCCCGGCGAGTTCAGCCGGTTGTGGCGTGGCAGAAGGCGGCGCGAGCGGACTGAGTTTCAAGTGCTTTTCCACGTAAACAATGCCTGCTGTCGCCGCCAGCAAGGTCAGGCTCGACAATACAAACGGAATGCGCGGATCAACATTTTTCAACGTAATGCCCAGATACGGCGCAATCGCACCGCCCGCCGCGAGACCGCACAGCAACATCGTATTCAGTCGCGGCACGCTGGGCGCGGCGGCGTATTTTGACAGCAACACCCACGGCGGCGCGCGCAGCGCCGACGAGGTGACCACCCAGATCAGCATCAGGCCCAGCGCCACCACGGCGCCCAGATGGGCGAAAAACGGAATCAGCAGGAACGCCACGCACGACACCAGCGTCATGCCGATCATCAGCGACCCGATTTTACCCAGCGTGCGCTGCGTGCGATCGGCCGCCACGCCGACGTAGATGTCCATCACCATGAATATCAGTTGATCGATGATCAGAATTTTCGGCGTGTAGCTCGCGGGCAGCCCCGCGGTTTCCAGCAGCTTTGGCAGAAAGATGACGTAGATGGTCCAGGTGGTTACAAATAAAAATTGCACCACCGCCATGTATAACGCAATGCCGGCGGGCACCGCCGCGCTGCCGTCAGGTTTTGTATCGCTCATATCGTTACCGTGACAAAAATCACACGCTCGAAAAGTTGAACCGTCGAAAGATTGTCGGACATTGCACGCAACGTCAAATTTCCATCACCACCGTGCCGCGAATGTGCCGCCACATCGGCGTAAAGCGCCCTCGGACAGGCGTTGACTCACTTCTATCGATAAAAATAAAATACTTTAAAAACAAATACTTACGGTAATTCCGGTATTACCACACGGTGCATTTTCGCACTGGCATAAATGCTGCGACATGTCGGGTGCGGGACAACCAAAATGGAGACGAAAATGATTTACAGCATGGATGATTATCGCAGGATCGACAACGAATATGACTCAGGCGCTGATTCCGACCGCCGCCGTCAGTACGAACGCTACGGCAACACCATGCCCAAGCTGCGTCTGGCAATGGTGGAAGCCGAATTGCAGGAAAGCCCAACGCTGCCGGTGGATTTCGACGACTTCGACGCCAAGGAATTTATCGAACGCGCGTACTCGCTGGCAACGCAGATTTAACGCGCGGCACGGCGTTCGTTACGCGCGCCCGGTTTGCAGTTGTCTCCCCTATTTCCCCTTGTGCGGGCCGCTTTTCCTCCATTTTGCGGCCCGCATTTTTTTGCCTGTTTCCCGGCTACGCCATTGCCGCGATCAAGCGGTCGCGCGTGAATGGTATGTCGCGCAGCCGCACATTCGCCGCGTTAAATAACGCGTTGCCAATCGCCGCCGATACCGGCCCCTGCGTGCCTTCGCCCGCCCCCACCGGCGGCAACTCCGGACGGTTGATCAACGCGACTTCCACTTCGGGCGCTTCCGTGAACGACAAGATCGGGTAATCATCCCAGCTTTGCTGTGTGATACGTTCGCGGTCGTATTTCACTGCTTCTTTGAGCGTAAAGCTCACCGCCTGAATGATGCCGCCTTCCATCTGGTTGATGACGCCATCGGTATGAATCGCCTGCCCCACGTCGAACGCGCACCATAACCTGGGCACGCGCACGTCTTCGGCCAGTTCCACTTCGGCGATGATCGCCACGTAGGCCGCCGCGTTTTTGTAGCGCGCGAAGCCGATGCCGCGCCCGCGCACGCCGTCGCCCTTTTGGTTTGCTCTCCAGCCCGCCATCGCCGCCACTTTCTCGATCACCGCGCGCGCGCGCGCGTCCTTCAAATGCCGCAAGCGAAACTCAATCGGGTCAACGTTGGCCGCGAGTGCCAGTTCGTCCATGAACGATTCAATGGCGAACACATTGGTCTGACTGCCCAGCCCGCGCAGCGACGAGGTGCGGATGGGCGGATCGGGAATCAGATGATTGGTGATGCGCTGATTCGGATAGTCGTAAATCGGAATCGCATTGCGATGACTGCCGCCGCCGGGCAACGGCGGATTGCCCGTCGGCGCGCGTTGCAACGGTTTTTCGAGATACCACGACGACAGCAAATTGCTGCCCGTCCCGCGTCCCGGGCGCGAGGTGTGGCCATGACTCCACACATCAAAATGCCAGGACGCGATGTTGCCGTCTGTGCCGAGGGTAGCGCGGGTCTTCACCACCATCGCGGAGCTGACCGGCTCCCACATGAATTCTTCGTCACGCATCCACTGCACGCGCACCGGGCGCCCCGGCGCCGCGCGTGCGAGCAAGGCCGCGTCGAACGCCACGTCATCGGCGCCGTTGTGACCATAACATCCCGCGCTTTCCATGTGATGTATCACCATGTCCTCCAGCGCCACACCCAGCGCCGGCGCCATTTCGGTGAGCAGCGGGTAAATGCCCTGACTGTGCGTCCACACGGTGTATTTTCCGGCGGTGCAAATCGCCACCGCGCACGACGGCGCCAGCGCGGCATGCGCGAGAAAATGGCGCGAATACTCACTTTCCAGCGTGGCGCCGCTCGCGCCCGTGGTGGAAATGGTAGCGTCGTTTTTTTCACTAATAACTTCGGTTTTCGCCGGCAGCTTCAACAAAAAGCGCGGATCGAACTCCGGCAGCTTCGCCACTTCGCGCCACTTGGCGTTGCGCGCGAGACGGCGCTGTGCGCGTATCGCCTGCTCTTCACGCTCCGCGACCACGCCCAGATAACTGCCGTCACGCAACACCGCCACCACGCCGGGCATGGCACGCACGTCGTCCAGATCAACGCTGATCAATTGCGCGCCCGGGCTGGGCGGACGTGTTACGCGGCCATGCAACAGGCCCGGCATATCCATATCCTGCACATAGCTCGGCACGCCGCTCACCTTGCGCGGAATATCCGCGCGCGGCGCGCTGCCGCCGACAATTTTGTGCTGCGTATGCGATTTCGGCGCGGTCTCGGCGGTGGCTTCGCGCTGCAATAACGATTCATCGGTGATATCCCAATACGTGACGCTGCCGCCGCCGCGCGAAGTAATGGTGCCGTCGTTGACGCTCAGTTGTTCAAGCGAAACACCGAGTTTCACCCCGGCGCGCGCCAGCAACAGCTCGCGCGCCTCGGCCGCGGCGTAACGAAACGCCATGCCGGATTCTTCGATGGAACGGCTGCCGGAGGTGGTGCCTTCATTAGGGCTTTGCGCGGTGTCTGCCGTCACCACGCGAATACGTTCGAGACTGACATCGAGTTCTTCGGCGACGATCTGCGTCAGCGCGCTCAAAATGCCCTGACCGATTTCAATTTTGCCGGGGCGCATCTCGACCGTGCCGTCGCGATTGATACTGAGCCACGTCGCGAGCGAGCGGTTGGTGTCGAGGCTGCCGGGAAGTTTGCGGCGTGCAATATTTTCAGCCATGGCTATTTCCTCATCTCAGAAGCGGCGCGTTTGACCGCGCGCAGTATGCGTTGATGCGTGCCGCAACGGCACAGGTTTTTGGCAAGCGCCGCGCGAATGTCCGCATCGTCAGCATTCGGATTCGCATCCAGCAGCGCTTTCGCCGACATGATGATGCCGGTGGCGCAGTAGCCGCACTGCGCCGCCTGCTCCTCGACAAACGCGCGTTGCAGCGGATGCGGATGATCGGCCGAACCGATGCCTTCGATGGTGGTGATCGACTTGCCGGCCACCGCCGACACCGGCACATCGCATGACTGCACCGGCTTGCCGTCAATGATCACCATGCAGGTGCCGCACTGCCCCGCGCCGCAGCCATAGCGCACGCCCTTGCAGCCCGCGTCGTTACGCAGCACATACAGCAACGGCGTTTCTTCACTCGCCGTGACCGCGTGCGCGCGACCGTTAATCGTGATTGTTATCCCCATTGCTCACCCCATAAATTATCATTAAAAACAATTACTTACAAAAACATAACCGTATCAGCCCCAACGCGGCTTGCTCGTGTTTTTTGCTTCAGCGCCGTATACTACCCTCCCTGAAAACGTGCGGAGGAATTCCTCATGAGCCAGACCGCCGACGTTGAAGCGTTGAAAAACCGCATCGAACAGCTTTCCCTTGAACACCGCGATCTGGATGATGTGATCGCCCGCCTGCTCGACATCACGCCGCACGATCAACTGCAAGTGCAGCGCCTGAAAAAACGCAAACTCTTCGTCAAAGACCAGATCAGCATGCTGGAACGGCAACTCACGCCGGACATATTGGCCTGATTTTATTGCGTGCGCGGCTGGCGCAGCCCCACGTAAAGCGCGAACAGCCCGAGCAGCACCAGCCACAGCAACGACCATCCGGCAATCGTCAGTCCCAAAAATTTCCAACCCGCCTCGGCGCATTCGCCCGAACCCGCCAGCACCTTGGTCAACACGTCAGCTAGCGGAAATTTTTTCAGCATGTATTCCAGCCCCGGCCCGCACGCGGGCACCTGATCCGCCGGCAGTAGTTGCAACCACACATGGCGCGCCGCCACCGCCGCGCCCAACGCCGCCACGATGAACGCGATCACACCATAAATCATTGTGCCGCGCCGCGCCGGGCCATGCAGAGCCGCCAGCAAAAACACCGTTGCCAACGCATAAAACGCCACGCGCTGCACCATGCACAGCGGACACGGATTCTGCAGCTCGACGTATTGCAGGTAATACGCAAACCCCAGCAGGCCCGCGCAGAGCGCGAAGCCTGCGGCGAAACCAATTCGTGGGGTGAGTGTCATGCCCGCAAGTTTACCGTAAACTATCGATATCATGATTCGCATTACACGCGCCATCGCATTGCAGGAGTCCGAGATCGAAGAAACCTTCGTGCGCGCCTCCGGCCCCGGCGGTCAGAACGTGAACAAGGTCTCCACCGCCGTGCAACTGAAATTCGACGCCGCGCACTCGCCCTCGCTGCCGGACGATGTACGCGCGCGCCTGCTGACGGCAGCGGGCAGTCGCGCCTCGACCGAGGGCGTGATTTTGCTTACCGCACAACGCTTTCGCGTGCAAAGCCGCAACCGCGCCGACGCGCTGGAACGTCTGGTTGAGTTGATCCGCGAGGCCAGTCACAAACCCAAACCGCGCAAAGCAACACGCCCGTCGCGTGCGGCCAAGCAGCGTCGTCTCGACAGCAAAAAGCAGCGCGGCGAGGTTAAGCGCACGCGTAGCGGCAAGGCGGAATTTGCATGACCGGATCAATCCGCATTGACGGCGTACACCGTCCTCGTCTAGACTCGTTATTGGCTAACGCTGGGTTGAAGGAATAATCGCGGCTCAGACGCTGTTTGCGTCAGCCAGTTACTGCGATCAGACATACCGCAGCTTGGCGAAATCAGAAAAAACGTTATATTTCAAAATATTAGGAGAACCGCATGTCGAAGAAACTGGTTTTGAGTGGTCTCGCATTGTTGGTAGGCGCAGGTTACGGCGCAGCCGCGCTGGCGCAAGCCAAGCCCGATGTGCTCGTAAAGCAACGTCAGGCGGCGATGACGCTGGTCGGCAAGTATTGGGGCCCGATTTCCGGCATGCCCTCCGGCAAAGCCCCGTACAACGCGGAACGGGTCACCACCAATGCGGCCTACCTCGAAGTACTCAGCAAAATGC
>CAMDDY010000182.1 GCA_945893125.1 Bordetella parapertussis | reverse complement strand
GAGCAGGTGCGTTATGAATCCAGCGATCTGGCCGATCCGGTGAAGGCAGGAGTGTTGGACTGGGATCGCGTGCTCGGATTATCCGCAGTGGTATCCGCGCAGGTTCAAGGGCGCACTGCGCGCGACGACATCACACTGTTTAAATCGCTGGGGGTGGCGATTGAAGACGTGGCGCTGGCGGTGTGCGCGTACGAAAAAGCGGTTGCGCAGAAGCGGGGGGTTGCGCTGCCTAACCTCGCGGGGTAGAAATTGTTTATGCGGCGCGTGGCAGCGATTTAAGCGCCGGACCTGTCAGGGGAGGGAACTATGTACTGTCAACATTGCGGTCAGCAGAATCAGGACGTGGCGACGCTGTGCGCGAAATGCGGTGCGCAACTTGCGGCGCCCGGCATCGTGGCGGCGGTTGCACCTCCGGCGGCAGCGGCTCGCGATATTTACGCGGGATTCTGGAAACGCTTTGCGGCGTTTATTATTGATTACATCATCGTTATTGTGATGGCCATGGTCGGTGGCGGCGTGCTTGGATTTATTTACGGGTCGGTTAGCGGAACAGCCAGCGGCGCCGAATTGCTGGGCGTGTTAATCGGACTTGCAGCCTGGTGGCTTTATTACGCCGTAATGGAAAGCTCGAGCAAGCAGGCGACATTCGGCAAGATGGCATTGGGGATCAAGGTCACTGATCAAAGCGGCGCGCGCATTTCGTTTGCACGCGCAACGGGACGCCTGCTGGCCAAGATACTGTCGGGCATGATACTGGCCATAGGTTATCTGATGGCGGGATTTACCGCGAAGAAACAGGCATTGCACGACATGGTAGCCGGCTGCCTGGTCATCAACAACAACGCGACGCAGGCCGAAGTGCAGTCGCGCGTCAGCGCACCGCGCATGCCCGGATGGGCGATTGCATTGATCGTCGTGGGCGCTATGATATTTCCGCTGGGGATCTTGGCGGCCATTGCAATACCGGCGTATCAGGATTTCACCCTGCGCGCCAAGGTGGCCGACGCGACGTCGGTGGCTGTGACCGTCAAGGTGTCGGTAAGTGAGTACTACGAGAAAAACGAAAAACTGCCCGGCGGCGATCTGCAAGCCTTACTCAAGCAGACTGGCGCGACCATGCCGACTTCGCCGCACGTGCGAAACGTCACCCTGGATGCGGGAACGAGTACGATACGCGTGGTGATGGGGCAAGGCCCCCTCGACGGAAAATCCATAAGCATTACGCCTCGAATCGAGAACAATGCGATCAACTGGCTGTGCCGCAGTGATGACGTGCCGCAGCGCTATCTGCCGCATAGCTGTCGGGATGCCGCCAAACCTTAGTACGACGTGAGACCGCCATCCACCAGCAACGTTTGCCCGGTCACATCCCACGATATCCACTCGGTCGCTGATCGGATCAATCGGTGACGGTCGCGCCTTTGGACGGCGGGCAGAGGGGAGAGCCTCATCGCTATTCTGGTGGGTAGGGGCGCGAATGATAAACTAACCCGGCGCGCATAACATAACGTTGCGTTGACACATTTTCCGGGAGTGAAAGATGTTGTGTAAAAAATACGCGAAGGAAAAACAAAAGCAACCGTTGCACCACTTGCTGGCCGGTTGTCTGGTGTCAATATGACAGCGCCTGATGCACAAGCGCGGACACAAGTGCAGCCGGAAACGGCTGTGCCGGCGGGCAAGGGGCGCTCGTGGAAGACTGTTCTGAAGTGGTCGTGTGCGGCGGTGGTTGCGCTGGGTGTACTGGCGGTCTATACCTTGTCTGAATTTGAGCATTACACGTTGAGCCGCCGAGTTGGCAACGCGTTGGTGGCCGGACATCAGGCCAAGAGTGCGGTGACGGGTTATTATGAGCAGCACAAACGGCTACCCGCAGATCTGCGGATTGCCATGGATGAAGCCCAGATGACACTTGCGGTTTTACCGGAGGTCAAGAGCGTCACGATGGAGGCCACGAACGCGATACGTGTCACGCTGGCTATCCCATCGCTGGAGGGCAAGTCGCTGCTCTTTGTGCCGCGCGTGGACAAAGACGAGGTCCACTGGAAATGCCGCAGCGACGACGTGCCGCAGCGAAGCTTGCCCGAGACCTGCCGGGAACGGTAGCGTCGCCCCTAATTGCTAATAAGCGGTCAGCCCGCCATCCACCAAAATGGTCTGCCCGGTAACATAGTCCGCTGCGGGGCTCGCGAGATAACTTGCCAGCCCGGCCACATCGGCCTCGGTGCAAAAGCGTTTGAAGGGTATGCGCTCGATCATCATTTGCCGCCGCGCGGGATCGGCACCGAGGGACTTTTTGCGCGTCGGGGTTTCGGTGGTGCCGGGCGCGATGGCGTTGATGCGGATGCCGTGTTCCGCCCATTCGATGGCGAGCATGCGCGTCATTTGGGTGATGCCCGCCTTGCTGATGCCATAGGCGGAAATGCCGCCGATGCCGACGATGCCGTGGGTGGAGGCGATGCTGATGATGCTGCCCTTGCGTTGAGCGCCGATGAGATGGCGGCCCATTTGCTGGCTCATGAAAAAGGTGCCGGTGAGATTGACGTCGATCACCGAGTTCCATTCTTCGCGCGTGATGTCTACGACGGGCTTGCGCAGCAGAATGCCGGCGTTGTTCACCAGCAAGTCGAGTGTTCCGAATGAATTCAACACATCGCGCATGCAGGCCTCAACGCTGTCTTGCGAACGTGTGTCGAGCGCAAGCGCCAAGCCCTGCGCGCCGTGTGATTTGATCTGCGCCAGCGTGTCGGTGAGCGCATCCGTGTTGAGTTCAGTGACGGCGACGTCGTAGCCATCGCGCGCGAGCGTGGCGGCAATGGCGGCACCGATGCCGTAGGAGGCTCCGGTGACGAGCGCGGTGCGGCGTTGGTTGGTGGTGTTCATATGTAGCAATTGTTTTAAAACAGTTTTTTGCGACGCCATTTTTTAGGCCGATCCGCCGGAAAAACGTTGCCGCTGGCGGTGACACCCAGATCCACCAGCAGTTTGCACAGCGTGATGGCACAGCGGTAGCCTTCGAGCACGGGCACATCCCAGCCGATTTCGTTCAGGCGTTGCTGCAAAAATGGTTGTAGCCAAAAGGTGCCGGAGCAACCCAGCGTAATCACATCTGCGCCGTCTTCTTCAATCGCGGCGACGGCTTCGACCACGGCCGCTTCGACCATCTCGGATTTTTCGCCGCGCGCCATTTTGGCCATTTGCTCGGCGCGCGTGGTCTCGCCGACGTACGGCGGGCGCGGCAGCGGAAAGTTGATATTGCGTATCGATGCGCAGCGATCCTGGAAGCGATGGCGCAGCACCAGGTCGTAGTAAACCATATTGTGATTTTCAGCGAGATCCACCACGCTGAATTTATTGCCGAGCGTGGAGGCGATGTGCATCTGCGAATACGCGCACGAGGTCACCGGAATGCCGAAGTGATGCCCGATCTCGCGCGAGGCAAGAAAGCCCGGCTCGCCGCCACCGAGAAGCACGATACCGTTATATTTGCCGCTCTCACAGGCGCGGCGCACGATGGGCAGGCGCGCGGCGGCAACGATGTCGAACTCCTCGCGTGTTTCCACCGGCCAATCGCCGTACGAGGCCTCCGGCCCCGGATCGCGTTCCCACTCGATAGTGTCGAGCAGCGGCTGCAAGGTTTTGTAGTTCATCAGCGTTTCTTCTTTCGGGCCGATGAAAGTGCGCGTGCTGTGTTTCGCGCTGGCTTTGAGGTGGAAGGCTTCGATCAGCAGAAAGCGGTAGCGATTGTCAGGCATGAATTTTTCTCAATAAAAACAAATAGTTATGGCTATGTTCGTTTGACGGCGGCGGCGCCGCGTTGGGCGATCATGTAGGTCGGTGCGTTGGTGTTGCCGGACGTAATCGTCGGCATGATCGAGGCGTCGATCACGCGCAGACGCTCGATGCCGCGCACTTTGAAATCGGTATCAACCACGGCAGACGGATCATCCGCGCGTCCCATTTTGCAGGTGCCGATGGGATGAAAAATCGTGGTGCCGATGTCGCCGGCGGCTTTGATCAATTCGTCGTCGGTTTGAAACGCCGGGCCGGGCATGAATTCTTCGGGGTGATATTTTTTCAGCGCCGCGCTTTCCAGCACGATGCGGCGCGTGAGGCGTATGGCATCAATGGCGACTTTGCGGTCTTCATCGGTGGACAAATAATTCGGCGCGATTGCAGACGGCACGCGCGGGTCGGTGCTTACGATGCTGACATGCCCGCGCGAAGTCGGGCGCAGATTACACACGCTGGCGGTGAACGCGGGAAATTTATGCGGCGGCTCACCGAAGCGGTCGAGGGAAATCGGTTGCACGTGGTATTCGAGATTCGCGCTGCGCTGCGACGGGTCGGATTTCACGAACGCGCCGGTCTGCGACGGCGGCATGGTCATCGGGCCGGTGCGGTGCAGCGCGTATTCTAGCGCGATTTTCATTTTGTACCACCACGAATCGAGCCCGGTGTTGAGCGTCATCGCGCCTTGTATCTTGTAAGCGAGGCGCAGTTGCAAATGATCCTGGAGGTTTTCGCCGACAGGTAAATCATGCACCAGCGGTATGCCCAGTTTTTTCAGCAGCGGCGCGGGGCCGATGCCCGACAACTGCAAAATCTGCGGACTGCCGATGGCGCCGGCGGACAAAATGGTTTCGCGCCGCGCTTGCGCATAATGCATGGCGCCGCCACGCGCGTATTCCACGCCGCTCGCGCGCCGCCCATCAAGCCGCAGCTTGTGCGTGAGCGCGCCGGTAATCACCGTGAGATTGGGCCGCTCCATCGCCGGGCGCAAGAACGCCTTGGTGGCGCTCCAGCGCACGCCGTCTTTTTGCGTCACGTCAAAGCGCGACACGCCTTCATTGTCGCCGCGATTAAAATCGTCCACGCGGGGAATGCCGTTTTCCACCGCGGCATCGCGAAACGCATCAATGATTTCCCAACTTACGCGCGGAGTATCAACATGCAGCTCGTTGCCCGCGCCGTGTTTTTCATCGCCGCCGCGCCAATGGTCTTCCATCTCCATAAACGTGGGCAGCACGTTTTGCCACGACCAGCCCGAGTCGCCGGTCAACATCGCCCATTCGTCGTAGTCGCGCGCCTGGCCGCGCAAATACAGCATGGCGTTGATCGACGAACTGCCGCCCAGCACCTTGCCGCGCGGATAGTTAATTGCGCGACCGTTAAGGCCCGGCTCCGGTTCGGTTTTAAAACACCAATCCGCGCGCGGATTGCCGATGCAATACAAATAGCCGACGGGGATGTGAAACCAATGCCAGTTGTCTTTGCCACCGGCTTCGAGCAGAAGCACGGATACGTTCGGATCAGCGGACAGGCGATTGGCCAGCACACAGCCCGCGCTGCCCGCGCCGATGATGATGTAGTCGTAGGTGTTGGACAATTCAAAAGCCTTTATTGACGCAGATTAACGCAGATTTCCGCAGATGAATCGTCGGAGAATTAGCAGCAGCTTGATTTTCGATTTCCAAAGCGTTAGGCGTTGCCACGGAAAAAAATCTGCGTTCATCTGCGTAAATCTGTGTCGAAAGATTTTGATCTTTATCGCTTTTTCAATCCCAACAATTTAGCCGCCACGCCGCCAATGATTAAATCCTTCTGCTTGCGCGTAAGGTTCTTGGCTTTCTCCACAAAATCCACCGGCTTGTAGTAACCCATATCGTACGGGTAATCCGTGCCGATCACCACATGCTCTGCGCCATACAAATTAACCAGGTGATCCAGTTGCGGTTCGCCGAAGACCATGGTGTCGTAGTACATTTTTTTCATGTAATACGACGGCGGGCGGGTGATGTGGTCGTGGCATTCCGGGCGCACGTTGTAGGCGTGATCCATGCGCGCGGGGTAGTGGCCGAGAAAACCGCCGCCATGCGCGGTGACGATTTTGAGTTTCGGGTAACGCTCCAGCACGCCGCCGAATACGATGTGCGCCAGCGCCACGGTGGTATCGAGCGGGTTGCCGATGACGTTGGTTAAAAAGTGTTTGGTCAGGCGCTGCGGCGAGGTGAAGCCGATGGGGTGCAGGAACACCACCGCGCCGAGTTCTTCGGCCTTGGCCCACATTTTTTCGTATTGCGGATCGGCGATTTCCGCGCCCGCGACGTTGGTGCCGATTTCGATACCTTTGAAGTTCAATTTCTTCATGCAGTAAACGAGTTCGGCCACGGCATCTTTCGGCGACTGCATCGGCAACGTGCCCAAGGGTGCGAAGCGATCCGGGTGGGTGGCGGTGACTTCCGCCAGCCGCTCGTTGATGGTGCGCGCGACTTTTTTACCGAGTTCCGGTTCGACGCCGTAGTAGTACTGCAACGGGGAAGTGGAGATCGCCTGCACGTCGATATCCATCTTGTCCATGTCGGCGATGCGCTGATCGATGTCGGTGAGTTTCTGGTGCAAATCCTGATGCAGCTTTTTCTGTTGCGCTTCCGTGCGCGGGTTGCCATAGCGCGCGATGGGTGAGGCATTGGACGCCGATTGTTTGGCGATGACGTCGGCGGCATCGGTGTGTACGTGGCAGTGCAGGTCTACCGAAATGGCTTTATGTTTGTTTTTGACTTTGATGGTTTTGCGAGGAGAGGGCATGGAATTCCTTGGGTTGTTGTAAGTCTATGTTTTTAAATCAATTTTCAGGTCCGGCGTATTTGCCGGCGGTATGCGGGAACATCGCCTTCACGATCTTGAACTTGGAGATATCCACCGTCGCGTCGCGATGCAAAAACAGCGACGCGTCGCGCATGAATTTTTCCACGCCGAAGTCGAGCATGATGCCATTGCCGCCGTGCAGTTCCACGGCGTGCATGCACACCTTGAAAATTTCTTCGGAAGCAAATAGTTTTGCCTGATTGCAAAGACCTTCTGCGTCGTGCGTTTTGGCTTCGACCGCGCGGATGGCTTCGTTGAGCAGGGCGCGCACGGCGTTCAACTTGGTAATCATTTCACCCAGGCGCACCGCCACCGCCTGATGCTTGATGAGGATGCGACCGCCTTGCACGTATTCCTGTACGTAGCGCGCGGTGGCTTCGAACGCGGCCATGCCCACGCCCAGGTTCTTCGCGGCAACGACGATTTTGCCGGGACGAAAGTAGATGCCCGCGCGCGTCATTGCGATGTCCTGCACCAGGCAGTGGTCCTCGGGCACTTCGCAATCCTCGAACACGATTTCGCCGTTGTTCATGAAGCGCCCGCCGAGTGTTTCATTGCAGCGCGCGACGGTCAAGCCCTTGGTGCCGCGCGGCACGAGAAAACTTGACGTGCCCTTGGTGATGCCGGCACCGGGCAGGGTGGTGGCGTACACCACGTAGAGCTTGGCGTCGTAGCCGTTGGTGATGAATTGCTTGCGCCCGTTGATGACCCAGCGGTCGCCTTTTTTCACCGCCTTGGTGTGCATCATCGCTTCGGGCACGTCATAGGGCAGCCAGCGGTCGGACGCGCCGCGCGGCTCGGTCAGCGCGTGCGACAGCAGAAACGACGGGTCTTCGGCGATTTTCGGAAACCAGTGTTCCTGCAGATGGCGCGGTGCTACGTTGGCGAGCAGCATCGACACCTTCCAGATTTGCGCCAGCTTGTCGGCCAGCCCGGAATCGCCGCGCGAGATTTCCTCCGACACCATCGCGATGGTTTGCACCTCAGTTTCAGGGTCGAGCGGCGTGCCGCCGAATTCTTCAGGAATGCACAGTCCGCGCACGCCGATATTGTGCGCGCCTTGCAGCAACTCCAGCGTGGGCCGGTTCTCCGGCACCATGTCCCACTCTTTTTTCCAGTTTTTGCGAACAAAAGGAATAACGTCCTTGTCCACGAACGAACGGATGGTGTCGCGCATCATGCGCTGTTCCGCGCTGAGATAACGTTCGATGATTGCCTGCATGCGGTGCTCCCTGCTATTTATGGGTTTGACTGTAGATCGATGGCTTTTTTACGCAAGGCGGCAGTGTCTTGCTTTAACGCGTGTTTGGCAACCTTGTGCGTGGGCGTGTGCGGCAGGCGCTCGACAAACACGATATAGCGCGGCACTTTGAACGCAGCCAACCGGGCCGCGCACCATGCGTGAATATCGCCGGCAGCCAATGGCGTGGCGGATTTAGCAACGCACACCGCCATGATTTCCTCTTCGCCGATGTCGTCGTCCACCGGCAGGGCGGCTGCTTCCGCCACGGCGGGATGTTCGCACAGGACGCGCTCCACTTCCGCGGCGGAAATATTTTCACCACGACGGCGGATAATGTCTTTCTTGCGGCCCACGTGATAGTAGTAGCCTTCGGCATCGCGCCGCGCGAGATCGCCGGTGACAAACCAGCCGTCTTGAAATGCGGCCTCGCTTTGTTCGGCATCGCGCCAGTAGCCCTGCATCATCGTGGGAATGCGCACCAGCAGTTCGCCGGTTTCGCCCGCTGGCATATCGCGGCCCGCGTCATCGACGATGCGCGCTTCGGTCCACGGCCGCGAGTGATCGGGGTGCCGCCCCAGCTTGCCCATGCAGGCGAGTTGGTACGGGCTGCCGAACGGGATGCTGAACGCCCCGGGAATTTCCGTCATGCCCAGCCCTTCAATAATTGTCGGCACCTGAAACTCGTTTTTGAACACATCGAGCGTTTCCTGCGTGAAGCCTGAACCGTTCACCACGCGTAAGCGGTGGCCCGGCACGTATTCGCTGCGCGGGCGGCGCGCGAGGATAGTGCTCACCGCCGCCATCACGTTGACCTGTGTGACGCCTTCGTCGGCGACGGTGCGCCAGAATTGCGAGGCGCTAAAGCGCGGCACGAGCACCATGCACGCCCCGGCGGCGACGGTGCTGGCAGTGATATTAAACAGCGCATTGTTGTGAAACATCGGCAGCACGCACAGTGCGCGATCATCGGGCTGCAAATGCACGCGCTCGATATGACGCTCGCCGGCCAGTACAAAACTTTGCTGGCTGTGCATCACGCCTTTGGGAAAGCCGGTGGTGCCGGACGTGTAGAGGATGATGAAGGTGTCGCCGGCGTCTGCGTTGGCGTATTCGGGTAGCGGTGATTGTGGTGCGTCAGGCGCCTCTCTCCACGGCGGTTCGAAGTTGACGGCGTCCGTCGCGAGGCCATCGATAAGCGACAGCCACGGTCGCGGTTCGATCTCACCCACGGCGTCACGCACCACCGCCAGCGTGTCGTTGTCGCAGAACACCGCTGCAACGCCGGCATGCTTGAGCACATAGCCCGCTTCGGCAACGCCGAACGCTGGGTTCACCGGCACGAAAATCGCGCGCAGCCGCGCCAGCGCAAACATCAACAGCAGATGCGCGGGACCGTTGATGGCCATGACGCCGACACGGTCGGCGTGACCGACGCCGCGCGCGGCCAG
>CAMDDY010000181.1 GCA_945893125.1 Bordetella parapertussis | reverse complement strand
CGTGGTGTACAGCGGCGGCGCGGATGCGTTGACCGCGGCGCTGGGCGGGCACGTCGATATGGTGGTGGGTCCCGCCGCGAGTGTGCTGCCGCATGTGCAGGCGGGACGGCTGCGCTTTATTGCGCTGGCCGCGCCGAAACGGCTGGAAGGTGCGTTTGCCACGGTGCCGGTATGGAAGGAATTGGGCGCCAACGCAGTGACCTCGAACTGGCGCGCCATCGTCGGCCCGCGTGGCCTGCCGCAACCGCAGGCCGAGTATTGGGAAAACGTGCTCGCGCGCGTGGTCGAATCGGACGAATGGAAAAAAATGCTCGAACGCGATGGGGTGACCAATGAGTTTCTGCGCGGCGCGCGCATGCGCGAGGAACTGAAGTCGGACCATGAGGAATTGAAAGCGGTGATGATGGAGTTGGGGTTGGTGAAGTAGGGTGACGGTTTTGTCAGATAAAGGAAGTGGCAGCGTATGGCACAAGTAGATAGTCATCGATTTGATGTGGTTGTTGTCGGCTGCGGCGTCGCCGGCCTCTCCGCGGCTGTCGCCGCCGCCGAAGCCGGCGCGAAAGTCGCCGTGCTCGAACGCAGCACCTACGACGAGCGCGGCGGCAACACGCGCTACACCACCGCCGCCATCCGCATGAAAAGCGAGGAGGCGGTGTCGGATGATTTTCTCGATGTGTTCGCCGACAACAGCGGGTATCACGTGCAGCCGGATTTTATCGCGGCCACCGTGCTTGACCGCGCCAATTGGCCGCCGCAGGTGCGCGCAGCCTCATTCACCGATCCGGAGCTGATTTCGTTTTTCGCGGACGAGGCGCCGCCGGCTATCGCGTGGCTGAAGGCGCATGGCGTGAAGTTCGGCGGCATCGGGTTTTATGGCCTGACACCGCGCGCGTCGCCGCGCATCGCCATCAGCGGCGGCGGCCTGCACCTGATCGAAGTGATGACCGCGCACGCGGAAAAAATCGGCGTGCAATTTTTTTACGAGACCACCGCGCGGCGTCTGCTGCAATCCGCGAATGGCGACATCTGCGGCTTGAGCTTGACGGCCAGATCTGGCGGCAGACGCACCATCGATTGCGGCGCGGTGATCCTCGCCTGCGGCGGCTTTCAGGGCAATGCCGAAATGGTGGTGCGCTATATCGGCGCCAAGGGGCGTTACCTGCGCCCGGTCGCGCTGGGCGGCTATTACGACAAGGGCGAAGGCATCGACATGGCGTTGCGTATTGGTGCTGCGCCGGCGGGGGATTTCGCGGAATACCACGCCGAGCCGATCGATCCACGCTCCGCCGCCACCGAGCCGCTGGTGATGGCGTACCCGTACGGCATCTTGGTCAATCAGCAGGGTAAGCGTTTCACCGACGAAGCACCGGGGCCTATCGACGCCAGCTACGAAACAACCACGCGCGTGATCGCGGAGCAAAAACAGGGCATCGCGTTTTGCATCCTCGACGACAAAATCAACGCCATCGAAAACTGGCGGCGCTGCGTGCGCACGGATCAACCGCCCGAAACCGCGCCCGATGTGCAGACGCTCGCACGCAAGTTGGGCTTTGATGGCGCGGCGGCTGAGCAAACCATCGCCGAATTCAACCGCGCGTGTCGCGTGGGCACGCTCAATCCGTTTGTGCTGGATGGCCTTGCCACCGAAGGGATCACACCCGCCAAATCCAACTACGCCGTGCCACTGGACAAGCCGCCGTTTCACGCCTACCCGATCATCTCGTCCAACACGTTTACGTTCGGCGGGCTTAAGGTCAATACCGATTGTCAGGTGTTGAATGCGGATGGCGATGTGATGCCGGGGCTGTATGCTGCCGGTGAGACCGTGGGGATTTATTATGGGAAATATCCGGGGGCTACTTCGGTGCTGCGGGGGGCGGTGTTTGGGCGGCGGGCGGGGGAGCGGGCGGGGCTTTTGGTAAAACCCGTGTAACTCTAGCGGACACCGAGAGCGACCGTGATCTGACTGACCGTGGTTTGCCGGGGCGTGCGCGGGGTTCGGGCTACAATCGCAATCGATCATGCGCCATTGTATTTGTCGCATTTGATAAGCATACTGTCGGCATCCTAAAGGAAGGCACATGACGAATTGTCGCCAATGGATGGGTATCGTTTCAACGCTATTCTCATAGGAGGAAATCATGCGAGCATTGATAGTCATTATTGCGTTCCTATTCGCGGCAACTGCCGTCGCACAAGAAAAGCACGTCGTCACCGATGCGTCGGTGCGCACGCTTCTCAACTTTAAGGCGCCGGACGGCGCGGTGCAGAAATTGTTGCCGGCTGGATGGCAGGTGGATGCGCCCACCTCGGGGCCGAACGCAGGCGCCAATTTGCGCATAACCTTCATTGACGGCGTATGGTCCCACGACCCTCAGGGCAAGCCACAGCCCGCCACGGGCCGCAATATCACCATTGGGGTTCCGGTCAAGATGCAAGGGTCCGAGACGCGCGGCGTGATGATTTTCGGAGGGTTTACCACGGGCGCTGCTCCGGGCGTCTATAGCGTCTTTGCTAAGTCGAGCGTGACCTCCCAGAGAGCGTTTCGCACCGGAGCAGACGGCGTGGCGACTGTGGAGGAGGCTTGGGACGCCAAGAGCGACGCTGGAGACGCCGTCCAGTTTCAACTGCACTATGTGCGTGGGGTGGCCGCTGCCGAAAAGGTTGATGTCCGGGTCTACTCCGGGGCCAAACCGGAGTTCTACCGCATCTACCGCTATACGCAGGCTGCGGATATGGTGCGCGGTGCCGGAGCGGCAGCGGAGCGAGTGAAGTCCTTTACCTTTAAGGCTACCGGCCCGAAGCTCGCACCCTTATTCGACGGTACCGAGCAACTGATCAGCATCACGGCGCTACCGTATTACTCGCGGCAGGTGTTCTTGCCAGGGTCGTAAGTTCCGGGCTACGAGATTGTTTAACGCTAATCCGCAGTAATATTCACTTCCTTAGCCAGCGTCAGCCACTTCACCGTTTCGTCTTTCAGATATTTGTCAAACACCTTGGGCAAGGTGCCCGCCGGGCCGCCACCTTGTAGGGCGAGTTTGGCGATCACCTCCGGCTCGGCAACGATTTCTGCGACTGCGCGCGATACTTTTTCGATGATCGCAGGCGGCGTTTTCGCGGGCGCGAGGATGCCTTGCCATAGATCGATCTGCACTTTCGGGTAACCGAGTTCGCCCACGGTAGCCACTTCCGGCGCGAGCGCGCTGCGCTTTTCGGTGGTGACGGCGAGCGCATACAGGCGTCCGGCTTTTACGTGCGGATAAAGGCCGAGCAGATTTGAGACGGCGATTTGTATTTGGCCTGACACGAGATCGACCGCAATCGGGCCGGTGCCTTTATACGGTACATGCACGAAATCAAGTCGCGCCTCGCGCTTTAATAATTCCATCGCCAGGTGCTGCGTGCTGGCGAGACCGCCGGAGCCGTAGTTAATCTGGCCGGGCTTGCTGCGTGCATACGCAATGAAATCCTTGAGCGTTCGCGCGGGCACACCGGCGTGCGAGGCTAGCATCAGCGTGCCGGTGGCGATCTGGCTCACTGCCGCAAAGTCTTTTGCGGCGTCGATGCGCGCGTGGCGCGACAGCAGCGCCGCAGTGAGATGGCCGAGATTGAACACCACGAAGGTGTAGCCGTCGGGCGCGGCCTTGGCGGTGAGTTCGAGCGCGATAGTGCCTGTTGCCCCGGTGCGATTGTCGGTGATGAACGGCTGGCCGAATTTTTCGGCGAGTTTCGCGCCGATCAGCCGCGCGGCGAAATCCGTGCCGCCGCCGGGGGCGACGCCGACCAAAATACGAACCGGCTTCGACGGATAGCCTGCCGGTTGTGCGGTGGCGGCGCCGTGGCATGCCGTTAAAGCCGTGCCCATGAACAGCGGGCGCCAAAATCGAAACAGATTTTCCAATGCATGCTCCCTTGGGAATGAACAGTATAGCGAATAAGCAGCAGCCTTCGCCGGCATCGGCGGCAACTGGACTTCAATGCGCCGGCCTGATACGTTGTGCAGTCATGATACGGAGGCCAGCATGCGATTTTTGAAAAACCTCATGGTGACAGGAGCGATGAGTATGAGTCTTGCAGCAAACACCGCGCACAGCGCGGAGATCGTGGTCTACAGCACCACCTCCGCGAAGGAGGCGTTGATTGAATTAGTGCCGGAATTCGAGCGCGCGAGCGGTCACAAAGTCAATATGCATTACGGCGGCGGTTCGGTGCTGTCGAAGCAGATACTCGGCGGTTTGAGCGGGGACCTTTACATCGGCCCGGACGAGTTCTCGGATGCGCTGATGAAGCAGGGCGCCTTGCTGGCGGGCAGCCGCATCGGTTTCGCGTTATCCAGAGCCGCGCTGGCGGTTAGTGCCAGTGCGCCGAAGCCGGACATCGGCACGGCGGAAAAATTAAAAACCGTGTTGCTCGCTGCGGGCAAAGTGTCGTATAGCGCGGGTGCGAGCGGTATCCAGTTCGTCAGGATACTTGAACAACTCGGCATCGCGGAGGCGATCGCGGCCAAGCGCGTGGCGCCGAATCCGGGTGAGCTGGTGGGCGCGGTGGTGGCGCGCGGCGCGGCGGATGTCGGCGTGCAGCAGATCAGTGAATTTTTGCCGGTGGCGGGCATCCAGATTATCGAGCCGCTGCCGACTGAATTTCAGCAGCCGATTCCCTATGGCGCCACGGCGTTTCCAAAATCCACGCAGCGCGACGCGGCGCGGGCGTTGGTGAATTTTCTGCAATCTGAGCACGCGCGCAAGGTGTTGCGCGAGAAGGGGCTGGATCCGGCGTAGTGATACGGCTTAGCGATTAAAGTAATCCCTTGAGCGCGAGGTGCAGGCCAACCAGCAGCAGGCCCGCGAAGAATACGCGCTTGAACACGGCTTCGCTGAGTTTCCCTCGCAGCGCTGTGCCGAGAGCCATGCCGGCCAACGCCGCCAGCAGCGGCATCACCAAGCCCCATCCCGTGGTGATGGCGCTGAATGTCAGCGAACCATCGAACGCGAGGCGCAGCGATAAGGCCATCGTTGAAACCGTAAACGACAGACCGAGCGCCTGCACCAGTTGGTCCTTGGTCAAGCCCAGTCCTTGCAGATAGGGGGCCGCCGGAATCACAAACACGCCGGTGGCCGCAGTGATGACGCCGGTAATCAAGCCCACCATCGGTGCAGCCCAGCGCTCGGCGTTGCCAGCTACAGAAAATCGCACAGCCGCCAGGCCAAGCGCCGCGTAGACGATTAACGCCGCGCCCAATCCCGCCGACGCGATGCGCGTATCGAGCGTGGCCAAACTGACCGGGGCAAAAAGGGTGCCCAACACCACTGCGGTTTGCATCGGCCACAGACGTCGCAGCAGCGCGCGCAACGCGCCGCCGTCGAGCATTTGCCGCACGTTGGTTATCAGCGACGGCACAATGAGCAAGGTCGCTGCTTGCGCCGGCGCCATAAAGATGCCGAGTAATCCCATGGCGATGGTGGGCAAGCCGAGTCCGACCACGCCCTTGACGAAACCGGCCAAAACAAAAGTGAAGGCTATCGCCGCCAGCACGGCGGCGGTAGTAGCAAACCACAATGGCTCAACGGAAGGCATTAAATAATATTTAATGAAAACATATACTTAAGTTTGTTTTGGTGCTGCTATTTTGCCTACGTCACGTGCTGCGATGGCCGAACGTTTTCTCGACCGGGTCTTCATCGATCCAGCGATAGCTTGGCAGCGTGACCACCACCAATAAATTCATCCGCTCGGAAAACGGCTAGGCGTGGTGACGATATCGTAGACGCCGTCATCCATCGCACTATCCATCGCACCATCAGCGCGCCTTTGGCTCGGACCGGAAAGAGTGTCATCACAAGACTCCGGTGAAGTAAACGCGGGAAATTTCGGCAGCGGCGGTGTACGATACTGTTGCCATCGTTTCCAGCAAAGGATCGCACACGCCGCCCGCGCAACTATACATCGGCCCCGGTCGCAGCGACGAAGTTAAACAGCAACTGATAGAAAACGTGACCAAAGCCCTACAAGAGACACTGGGCCCGTTGAAACAACCGGTGTGGGTCATCGTCAACGAGGTGCCGCTGAGTCAATGGGGCGTGGATGGGGTGCCGGTGAAACCTTCAGGCAATCCCAGCGCTCCCGGCGCGGCATGACACAAACGCGTGTGAATGGCATAATAATTCTCGCTGAGAATATTGCAATTGAATGGCAAAGGAAATTCCAATGATGCCCATGTGTAATTTATTCAAAACTATTTCTCTGGCAGCACTGTTGGTTGCCGCTTTGCCCGCCATGGCCCAGGACAACAAGCGCGTTCTGGAACGCGGCGCGTATCTCATGAACAGCATTGTCGCCTGCGGCAATTGCCATGTGCAGCGTGACAAGGGTAAACCGCTCGTCGAGCGCGGGCTGTCAGGCGGCATGGTTTTCAGGGAAGAGCCGTTCACGGCCTACGCATCCAATATAACGCCCGACCCCGAAACCGGCATCGGCAAATGGACGGATGCGCAACTCGCCCGCGCGATCCGCGAAGGCATCCGGCCCGATGGCACGGTGATCGGGCCGCCGATGCCCATAGCTTTTTACCGCGATCTTTCCGATGATGACCTCGGCGCCATTGTGGCCTACCTGCGCGCGCAACCGCCCGTGAAGAACGTGGTGCCCAAGTCCGAGTACCGAATGAAACTCCCGCCCAACTACGGCCCGGAGATCAAGACCAAAATTACCGCGCCTTCGCCGAAAGACGCCGTCAAGCATGGCGCCTATCTGGCGGGGCCGCTCGGCCATTGCATGGAGTGCCATACCCCGTGGGTGAAGGGCGTGCCCGACTTGAAACGCATAGGCACCGGCGGCAACCCGTTCAAAGGACCATGGGGTGTGGCGGTATCGCGGAACCTCACGCCACATGAGAGCGGTCTGAAGGGCTGGAGCGACGCGGAGATCGCCCGCGCGATTCAGGAGGGCGTGCGCAAGGACGGCAGCCCGCTGAAACCACCGATGGCCTATGCGTGGTACAAAAACATCAGCGCCGACGATATGAAAGCGCTCACCGCCTACTTGCGGTCGCTGAAGCCCTTGCCTTTCGGCGGGTAAGCGCAATTAGGAGAAACGCGCAGGCTAGATACAACGCTTTCGTATCACCGCTCGGCCAGCAGCCGCTTGAGGTCGTGCTCGATGTCGGCGATTGCTACTGCCGCCCGCAGAAACAGCCGCAGCCGCCCGTCCGTACCGAACACATAGCTGTGCGTGGAGTGATCGAGGGTGTAGTTGCCGTCGGCGGCGCCGGCAATTTTTTGATAGGTCACGCGGAATTCGCGCGCGGTCACGCGAGTCTGTTCGGCGCTGCCGCGCAGTCCGATGAAAGCGGGATGGAACGCCGGTACGTACTCGCGTAACAACGGCTGGGTGTCGCGTTCCGGATCGAGCGTTATGAACAACACCTGTACGCGCGGCGCGTCTTTGCCCAATGCCCGCACCACCGAGGCCAATGCGGCGAGGGTGGTCGGGCACACATCGGGGCACGAGGTGAATCCGAAAACGGTGATTACGACCCTGCCCTTGAAATCGGCCAGCGTGCGTACGCGCCCCGTGTGATCGGTGAGTTCGAAGCCGCGCATGGCGAATCCGGCATCGGTGATGTCATTGGTGCGAAAGGCCGCAACTGTGGACGTGGCAGCCCACGATGATGCGGGTAAGAACCCCGCGCCGAGCATCGCGCCCAGCAGCAGCTGTAGCATCAAGCGCCGGGCGCATGCGACGGCGCTCTCCGGCGCGCGCATCAGGGTTCGTAAACCTCGTTATCGTTGATGACCGACAGCGTGCCCGCGCCGCCGGCGTTGTTGACGCCGCTCACGGCGTAGAGTTTGCGGCCAATCACGGCGGCAGCGAAGCCGTGCCTGGGTTTTGACATGCGCGCCGCGCGCGTCCAGACATTGGTTTTCGGATCGTAGATTTCGTGGGTGCGGAATACGCCGCCGAAATCGTCCAGCCAACCTTCGCCGCCGAGCACCGAGATGCGCCCGTCGATCACGCCGCTGGCGGTGCCGCTGCGCGGCGTGGGCATGGGCGCACGGGTGGCCCAGGTATCGGTGGCGATGTCGTAGGCCTCGTTCATGAAGATGTTGGTCGACCAGCCGCCGGAGAAACATGACCCCACACGCCCGCCGATCACATAAATTTTGCCGTCAACATGACTGGCATCCATGTGATTGCGCGGCGTCGGCATCGGCCGTCGTGTTGCCCACGTCTGCGTTTTGGTATCGAATACTTCAACCGTGCCGAGCAGTTCGACCGCGCTGCCGCCGGTCAACGCGTCGATGTTGGCGTTGGTGGGAATTTTTGCGCCGCCGATGACATAAATTTTTCCGTCCGCCACCGTGGCGGCGAGCGCGCCGCGCGGCGTCGGCATGTCCGGCAGGCGCGTCCAGGTCTGCTTATCGAGATCAAACATCCACGCTTTGTTCTCCGGAAACCAGCCGCCCTTGCCGCTATCGGGCAGGCGAAAACCGCCGAACACATACATGCGGCCGCCGATGCTGGCCGCCGCCGCGTGGTGGACCGGCACCGGGTTGGACGGCAATTTGCTCCATTGATTCGTGGCCGGATCGAAGCGCCACAAGATGCCCATCGGCGCGCTCTTCGCGTCCTGGCCGCCGTAAACCAGCACCTGTCCGTTAACAGCGGCGCCGATGACTTCATTGGCACCTTCGGGGATTTCCGGCGCGCGGGTCCACTTGCCTTGTGCGTGTGCGCTCGTGGCGAACAGTAGTGCTGCGGCGAGTATGGCCGTGCGGGCCCATGGATTTACGAAACGGTTTTGCAGCATGATGTTTCCTCCGGTGTGGGTGGCCGAGCAGGCAATCTATGCCGACCCCGGCGGTAAGGCAAGCACCCGGTGTGTCAACCATGCATGACACATTCCAGCGCTGGCGGCATAATGTCCGCGCGGTAAATCTTCTGCATCTGATTTTCAAGGGAGTTTTTCATGACACTCGCGCGGCAAATGGCGGAGCGCATCGTTGCGCTGCGCTCGGACAATGTTCCGCAGGCGGCACTCGACTGGAGCAAGGTCGCGGTGATGGATACGCTCGGTTCCGCACTCGCGGGCGTTGGTGACGACGCGCCGGTGAAGCTGGCGGAAGTCATTGGGGTTTCAGCCGCCGGTGGCGAGGCCTTGGTGCTGGGCGGTGCGCATCGCGCGAGCGCGCTGGATGCGGCGTTACTCAATGGCGTGGCCGCGCATGTGCTTGATTACGACAACACGGCGGCGAACATGGGCGGGCATGTGTCGGCGGTGATGGTGCCGGCGTTGTTGGCGGCGGCCGAAGCCTTTGATTGCCGCGGCGCGGATGTGCTGCTGGCGCATG
>CAMDDY010000180.1 GCA_945893125.1 Bordetella parapertussis | reverse complement strand
AATCACCAAAAAAGACATCTCTGCCGCCATGCACTACCTCAACCATCGCCCCAGAAAATGCCTCGGCTTCAAAACACCCCACGAAGTCTTCTGGAAGAAGCTACACTCGCATCATAACGCGGTTGCACTTCAGACTTGAATCCGCCTTCGGTAATACCCTCGGGGATTTTAATCAGCCGCTCGGCGGGCATCAGCCGCAGATCGGCATACGACCCCGGCGCACTGCCGCCATACACTACGCGGTCGCCGACCTTCACATCGCTTACGCCAGCACCCACGGCCTCCACCACGCCCGCGGCTTCAACGCCGATGCCGGTGGGCAGCGGCAGCGGATACTGCCCGCCGCGATGATAAACATCCATGAAATTGATGCCGATGGCGCTCTGGCGGATCAACGCCTCGTTGGCGCCCGGCGCGGCTAACGCCACCGTTTCCAGCTTCGTTACGCCGGGGTTGCCCTGCGTGGCGATTCGTATGGCTTTGGCTTGCATGATTCCTGGCTTCCTTGGTTGTTGTATGACCGCCCGAGCGGGCAGTCTGGATTATAAAGTCCCCCGTCCGATTCGCGGAATTCACGGCTTGCGTGCAAGCATGTTAGGATTCCGTCCGCTGTTCATTTGTCTTTTCATTTCAAATATTTCGTTGGGAGGAGTCGTTATGAAGCTACGTCATTTGCTGGCCGCCGCTGTGCTGGCCGCCATCGGTACCGGAACCACTGCCGCTCAGGCCGAAGACATCAGACTGCGTATCGCTTCGGGCCACCCCGCCGCGAACACCTACGTCGGCCTGATGCAGAATTTCTTCGTGCCCGAAGTCACCAAGCGTGTCGCGGCGCGCACCAAGCACAAGGTTGAGTTCATCGAAGGCTACGGCGGCGCGATGGTCAAAGTGGCCGACACGCTCGAAGGCGTGCAATCGGGCATCATCGATATCGGCGGCTACTGCTTTTGCTTCGAGCCGTCGAATCTGCCGCTGCATGCGTTTCAGGTGATGCTGCCCTTCGGCACCATGGATCCCGAAATGAGCGTCAAGCTCGCGCGCACGGTGTACGACAAAGTGCCCTACATGAGCAAAGTGTTTGAAGACAAATACAAACAAAAGCTGCTGGCGCTGATCGCTGACAACGGCTATAACCTCGGCACCTCGTTCGAGTGGAAAACCGTCTCCGACCTCAAAGGCAAAAAGCTTGCCGGCGCGGGTCTGAATCTGAAATGGCTCGAATACGCCGGTGCAACCCCGGTGCAATCGTCGCTGCCCGAGGCCTATACCTCGATGCAGACCGGCGTTTACAGCGGCTGGATCATGTTTCCGTCGGCATGGGTGAACTTCAAGCTGCATGAAGTCGGCAAGTACTACACCGAAGTCGGCTTCGGCTCGATTACGTGGCACGGCCTCACCATCAATCAGGCGCGCTTCAACAAATTGCCCAAAGACGTGCAAGCCATCATTGTGGAAGTCGCCAAGGAGTTCGAGGCCAGAACCGGCTCGGTTAACAAAGAAAATTATCCGAAGCAGCTTGAAACTCTGAAGGGCCTCGGCACCGTGATTACCGCCGTTCCCGATTCGGTCAAGCTCGAATGGGCGAATTCGCTCAAAGGCTGGCCGCAGGACAAGGCCTCGGAACTCGACAAGCAAGGCATGCCTGCAACCCAGGTGTTGAAGCTTGCACTCGAAACCGCGGAAAAACTCGGCCACAAGTGGCCGGTGCGCTACGCGGTTAAGTAAGTCTGCGTAAACATAAGTAAGCATAAGTAAGCGCATCAACAACCTGTAAACCAACCCCGACGTTCCAGCGCACGCTGGAACCCAGACCGTTCAACCATGCGAAGCATCTAATTTCTGATGCTTCGCATGACATTACAACCTGGATTCCAGCGTACGCTGGAATGGTGGCCACGGGATTTTCCATGATTTCCAAACTCAACGAATGGGTCGTACGCTCGATGCTGTTGGTCGCGGCGGTACTGGCATTCCTCATCTGCTTTCTGGTGTGCGCCGATGTCATTGGCCGCGTGGTGTTCAACAGCCCGGTCAAGGGCACGCCGGAGATCGTGTCGTTTTCCATCGTGGTGATCTGCTTTTTGCAGGCGCCGTTCGCCATCCGCTCCGGCGGCATGATTTTTGTGGACGCGCTCACCTCGCATCTGCCGCCGTTGGCGCAGCGCGTGCTTGAAATATTCGGCTACCTGCTGGGCATCGCTTTTTTCAGCATCGTGTTCTGGGGCAGCATTGATCCCTCCATCCACGCCTGGACCTCCAACGAATTTGAAGGCGAAGGCGCGATGCGCGTGCCGGTGTGGCCGGCGCGCCTCATCATTCTGGCGGGCACTTCCCTGGCGGCGCTTAACTATCTGCTCTGCACGGTCGAGCGGATCCGCGCGCCATTGAGCGAACCGCTGCGTGGGCCAAGTAATCCCGACGAGATGGTCGGATAACACTAACCACTTGTTTATAAAAGAAAATGGTCGGAACAACTGAAATCATCATTCTACTCACCGCTCTGCTGGTGATGGTGTTCGCCGGGGTGCATATCGCCATCGCGCTGGGCATGTCCAGCGTATTGGGCATCTATCTGATGCAGGGCAATATGGAGGTGGTGTATTCGTTTATCGGCACCACCGCTTACGAGGCACTGCGCGACTACGTGTTCGCGGTAATACCGCTCTTTATGCTGATGGGTGAATTTCTGGCCAAGTGCGGCGCGGCGCGCGATCTGTTCGCGCTGACCAATCGCTTGACCCGAAAAATCCCCGGCCGCCTGGGCATCGCTACGGTGCTGGCCAACGCGGTGTTTGCGTTTGTCACCGGCGTGTCGATTGCGGCGGCAGCGGCGTTCTCGCGCATCGCCTACCCTGAAATGAAGCGCTACGGCTACGATAAAAAATTCGCGCTGGGCTGCATCGCGGGCAGCGCGTGCCTGGGCATGTTGATACCGCCCAGCGTGCTGATGATTGTGTGGGGCGTGTTGACCGAACAGGCCATCGGCAAAATCTTTATCGCCGGCATTATTCCCGGATTCATTCTGGTATTTTTCTACTGCGCCTACATTATCGGCGCGGCGTATTTGAAGCCTGAACTCGTCGGCGCGGGCGCCAAACTCGCGCAAGTGCAAAGCGAAGTCGAAATCACCGACGCCGAGTTCCGCGAGTTGCTGATCAGCACCGCGCTGGTGTTTTTACTGGTGGGCATTACGCTGGGCGGCATTTGGTTGGGCTTTTTCACGCCCACCGAGGGCGCGGGCGTGGGCGCGGCGCTGGCGCTGCTGCTGGCGATGTGGAAGCGCATGAAGCCGAAAGAACTGTTTGAAGTGGTGCTGTCGGTAGGTCGCACCTCCGCCCCGCTGCTGATTCTGCTGTTCTGCGCGCAATTGTATTCGCGCGTGCTGTCGATGACCGGCATCACCGGCATGGCGAAAGAGTTTTTCTTGACCTCCGGCCTCGGCGTATGGGGCGTGCTGGCAGTGATGGTATTGATCTGGTTCATCCTCGGCATGTTGATCGATTCGATCTCCATCATTCTGTTGACGGTGCCGGTGTTTGCACCCGTGGCGATGGCGTTGGGGCTGGACCCGCTGGCCTTCGCCATCCTCGGCATTCTCGCGATTGAAACCGGCCTGCTCACGCCGCCGTTCGGCATACTCGTGTTCACGGTCAAAGCGGCGTTACCCAACGAGGCTACGCTGGGCGATATATTCCGCGGCTGCGTTCCTTATTGGATTTGCCTGTTGAGCGTGATTGTCGTGATCGCCGCATTCCCGCAACTGGCGACGTGGCTACCGAGCCTGGGCAACGTGGTCGCCAAATAATTCTGGAGCAACAGCATGGCTGCTTATTGGATATCGCGCTGCAAAATCGACAACCCGGTCGAATACAAAAAATACACCGATCTGGTGCCGGGCATCATCGCCACATACGGCGGTCGCGTGCAGGCGCGCGGCGGTCGTTTTCAGATTATGGAAGGCACGGATAAATTCACCCGCTTTGTAGTGATCGAATTCGACAGCTTCGAGCAGGCCGTCAAATGCAATCAGTCGCCGGAGTATCAAGCGGCAGCAGCCTTCCGCCGCGCACCCGGCGCAAGCGAAGTCGATCAGATCATTGTCGATGGCGGCGACGCGACAAAATAGTTTTTTGCAACGGAGGATTCCGCATGCCACTCCATCACCTCGAACATTTTCTGATTCAAACCGCCGATCTCGAAGGCACGCGCGACTGGTACGTCAACATGCTCGGCATGCGCGTCGGCCCCAGCCCGGATTTTAAATTTCCCGTGGTGTGGCTCTACATCGGCGATACCGACGTGCTGCATCTGACCGTCGGCGGCAAAAACGTCAGCGACAATCGCAAGGCTTACTTGGGCCAGCAATCCGATGCCACGCACGGCTCCGGCGTGGTCGATCACGTCGCGTTTCGCGCCACGGGCTTGCGCGAGATGATGGCCAATCTGCAAAAAAACAACGTGGCGTTTCACAAGCGCATGGTCAACGATCAGGGTTTGTTTCAGTTGTTCATGCTCGATCCGAACGGCGTTAAAGTGGAACTGAATTTCTCCAACGACGAAGTGCAGGGCGTGGAGCCGGAATTGATGGCTGCGGCTCTGCCATAAAATAACCTTTAAAAACAAATAGATACATATCATGGCTATCTACCCCGAACTCAAAGGCCGCATCGCTGTTGTCACGGGTGCTGCGCAGGGCATCGGCGCATCCACCGCGCGCGAATTCGCCAAGCAGCATTGCCTGGTGGCGTTGCTCGACATTGATGAAGTGGGCGCGCAAAAAGTCGCCGCCGAAATCAAAGGCACCGGCGCGCGTGTGATGAGCGTGCGCACCGATGTCACCGACGACACCTCCGTCACCGAAGCGCTGGCACGCGTGGCCGCCGAATTCGGCGGCATCGACATCATAGTCAACAGCGCGGGCGGCTACGGCAAACTCACCGGCGTTGAGGAATTGCCCATCGACGACTGGGACAAAACCGTCGCGCTCAACTTGCGCGGCACGTTTCTGGCGTGCAAGCGCGTGATTCCGTACTTAAAAAAATCCACGGCGGGCCGCATCATCAACGTGTCGTCGATTTCCGGGCGCACCTTGTTCGGTTCCACTTCGCCTGCCTACGCCGCATCGAAAGCCGGCGTGATCCAGCTCACGCGCTTTCTGGCGATTGAACTCGGCCCGTCAGGTATTACCTCCAACTCCATAGCACCGATCACCACACTGACGCCGCGCGTCAAGGCATTGCGCACCGCAGCCAATATCGAAGCCATCGCCGCGCAAATTCCGCTGCGCCGCCTGCCCGACCCCGAGGATCACGCCAACGCGATGGTGTTTCTGGCATCCGACAGCGCGGCCTATCTGAACGGCGTGGCGCTGGATATCAATGGTGGACGCATTTTGATGTAGGAGAAAATATGCAACGAATTTTCCTCACCGCGTGCGTGCTGGCGCCTGCCGCTGCCCTGGCGCAATCCGCGACTTACCCCACCAAGCCGGTGCGTATGATTATCCCGTTTGCCGCCGGCGGCGCAACCGATGTGGTGATACGCATCGTCGCGAACAAACTGCCTGAGCTGCTGGGCCAGCAGGTGGTAATCGACAACCGCGCGGGCGGTGGCGGGCTGATCGGCACCGAGCTTGCCGCCAACGCCATTGCCGACGGCCACACCCTGCTCGCCACCGGCACGCCGCATGTGATCGTGCCCAACCTGTATAAAAAAGTATCGTTCGATGTGTTGAAGGATTTTGCACCGATCATGCAGATCGGCGCGCAGCCCTATGCGCTGACGGTACACCCGTCGTTGGGGGTGCAGTCGGTCAAAGAGTTGATCGCGCTGGCGCAAAAGCAGCCGGGCAAAATCAACTACGCCTCATCCGGCAACGGCGGCGCGCAACATTTGTTTCAGGCGATGTTCGTCTCGATGGCAAATATCGACATGGTGCATATTCCCTACAAAGGCAGCGGTCAGGTGCGCGCCGATTTGCTGGGCGGCCAGATCGCCGTTACTTGCGTGGGCATTTCGAGCATCATCAACAATCACAGAGCGGGGCAAGTTCGCATCATCGGCGTTACCAGCGCGAAGCGTTTGCCCGAACTGCCCGATGTACCCGCGATCGGCGAAACCGTACCGGGCTACGACGCGCAGTTGTGGATAGGCCTGCTTGCGCCGCGCGCAACGCCCGCTGCGGCGATCAGCCGCATTCAGCGCGATGTAAACACGCTGCTGCGGCAAGCCGAAATCAAAACTGCCTACGAACGAGTGGGAACGGACGTCGTTGCCACCGACCCCAAGGCGTTCGGCGAAGTTATCAGAATCGATTTCGCCAAATGGGGCAAAGTCATCCGCGACGTCAAGGCGCAGATCAACTAACAGCCTGTCTTGGCCGTCTGAACGCAACTATTTGAATTTAAAAACATTTTTTAGTTGCGCGGGCTGTCGTGGATTTGCCATAATCAGCGGCTATGAGCGCGCCTGAAATCACTCCGTTGAATACATCAAGCCCCCCCACGCGCGACCGCCTTGGCCGCCCGTTGCGTGACTTGCGTATCTCGATCACCGATCGCTGCAATTTTCGCTGCACCTATTGCATGCCGAAAGAAGTGTTCGGCAAGGATTATCAATTTCTTGAGCGCAGCGCCCTGCTCTCGTTTGAAGAAATCAGCCGCCTCGCGCGCGCGTTTGTGCGGCACGGCGTGGAAAAAATTCGCCTCACCGGCGGCGAACCGCTGATACGCCGCAACATCGAACAGTTGATCGCCATGCTGGCCGAAATTCCCGGACTGGATTTGACGCTCACCACCAACGGCTCGTCGCTCGCCAAAAAAGCAGCGGCGTTAAAAGCCACCGGCTTAAAGCGTATTACCGTCAGCCTCGATTCACTCGACGACGCCGTGTTCATGGGCATGAACGATGTGGATTTTCCGGTGGCCAAAGTGCTGGAAGGCATCGATGCTGCGGCAGCCGCGGGTTTACTGCCGATCAAAATCAACATGGTGGTCAAGCGAGGCGTCAACGAACACAGCATCGTGCCGATGGCGCGATTCTTCCGGGACAAAGGTCATATCCTGCGCTTCATCGAATTCATGGATGTCGGGCATACCAACGGCTGGCGCATGGACGACGTGGTCACCGCGCGTGAAATCGTTGATGCCATCAACAAGGAAATGCCGCTCGAACCGGCGAATCCCAACTACACCGGCGAAGTCGCCGAACGCTGGCGCTACAAGGATGGCGGCGGCGAAATCGGCGTCATCGCCTCAGTCACGCAAGCGTTTTGCCGCGATTGCACCCGCGCGCGCATTTCCACCGAAGGCAAGCTCTACACCTGCCTGTTTGCCACCAGCGGCCACGATCTGCGCGCACTGCTGCGCGGCGGCGCGAGTGATGATGAGTTGCATGCCGCCATTGCCGCCGTGTGGACGAAACGCGCTGACCGTTATTCTGAAATTCGTTCTGAGAAAACGGTGAAGCTTGAGAAGATTGAGATGTCGTACATTGGTGGGTGAGGCGTAAGGCGTGAGGCGTGAGGTGAAAAACCAACCCGGCGGCGCGCCTCACGCCCCGCGCATTAGCGCGGCAACCCGCTCCCTCACCACCGAGGTCGAGGCCATCAACGAACGCGGCGAGAGCGTGGCGACGCCGATTGCCGGCGAACATCCGCTCACGCTCTACATCGACAAGCGCGAAATCGTCACCCTGATGACGCTGGGCCAGGCGCCTGAAGCCCTCGCCGTTGGTTATCTGCGCAACCAGCGCTTGGTACGCGCTATCCACGAGATCGCTGAAGTGCAGGTCGATTGGGAAACCAACGCCGTCGCCATCACCACGCGCCAGGGGCTGAACAACCTCGACGAAAAAATGCAAAAACGCACCGTCACCACCGGCTGCGGACAAGGCACGGTGTTCGGCGATCTGATGGCTGAAATCGATGCCATCCAGCTTCGCGACGACGTGTCGTTAAGCGAAACCACGCTCTACGCGCTGCTCGACGCCGTGCGCCGCCATGAAACCATCTACAAAAGCGCCGGGGCCGTGCATGGCTGCGCGTTGGCGGACGCCACGGGTGACATCCTCATGTTCGTCGAAGACGTAGGCCGCCACAACGCGGTGGACGCCATCGCCGGTAAGATGTGGCTGGACGCCATCGACGGCTCCGACAAGATTTTCTACACCACCGGGCGGCTCACCTCCGAGATGGTCATCAAAGCTGCGCAGATGCAGATTCCGTTTTTGGTGTCGCGCTCAGGTCTCACGCAAATGGGCCACGACATCGCGGTGAAAACCGGCATCACCATGATCGGCCGCGCGGTCAACAAACACTACCTACTGTTTACCGGCAAGCAACGCTTCGTGAAATCCGTCAGCACGACCCTGCTGGCGTAACCCCATGACCGCCTCGCCCCTCACGCCGCGCGCCTCACCCATCACCGGCATCATCCTCGCCGGCGGCCAGGGCCACCGCATGGGCAGCGTCGATAAGGGGCTGCAACTGCTGCGCGGCAAACCCATGGTGCAATGGGTGCTGGAGCGTTTCGCCCTGCAAGTCGATGAAGTACTTATCAATGCCAATAAAAATATTGAACAATATCAAGCACTTGGATTCCCCGTCGTGCCCGACAAGATCGGCGGTTTTGCCGGCCCGCTCGCTGGCCTGCATCGCGGCCTGTCGTCAGCCACGCATGACTTGATCGCCACGGTTCCGTGCGACTCCCCTTTCCTGCCGCTGGATTTAATCGCACGTTTATACGCCGCGCTGCACGCGCAGCAAGCCGACCTTGCCGTAGCCCGCACCGGTGATCAGCCGCATCCGGTGTTCTGCCTCACGCGCAAATCCGTGCTGCCGGGATTGACGTCGTTTCTGGCAAGCGGCGGGCGTAAGATCGATGCTTGGTACGCGGAGCTGAAGGTGGCGGAAGTGCGGTTTGATGATGAGGCTGAGGCGTTTAGTAATATCAATACGGTGGAAGAGTTAAAGACGTTTGAAAGCTGACAGAATAATTTGCTACACGTTGGGCATACCAAAAAATGGTTTTGCTACTCACAATTGAAGACGAGTGCGTAACATGCCCTACTGCCCGAACTCAAATTGCTTGCAAGAACTTTCTGAAAATGAAACGGATTCATGTCCCAAGTGCGGCGCGGAATTTGGGGCTCTATCCACTTGGACGCCTACGGAAGTACCGAACAAAAAATCGGAACCGCCAAGTGTTGTTGGGCTATTGGTTGGCCTAATGCTGATGTTGGCCGTCTTGCTCATTTTTGCTGGGATTATGTACTTGTGCTGTGTTACAAAAATGGATTTTTCCCTATGACGGACAAAATCTTTTGGTATTGAATCTCCCTCTGAGGTGACACAGTACAAGTACAAGATTTAATACAAATCGTTGGGCGCAATCCCTATTGCGCCGCATG
>CAMDDY010000179.1 GCA_945893125.1 Bordetella parapertussis | reverse complement strand
CGTCTTGGGTGAGGTGTGTGTAGTTCATTCTTGGCAACTTTAACTTGGTGGTCGAGGGGCTCGGATGCTATCGCACCTCGCCCACCCAACCTATTAATCAGAGTTGCACTTCGAATTTGAACTCGCGGCATGGCATAGTGAATTAGTTTAGCGGAAAAGCATTGTAAAATACGGCTTTACAGCATCTCACCCACGATGATTCTGCGTCTGCGGGGCCGCCGCGCCCTCTCTGATTTTCGCCTGGCAAAACTGTTGCAGTCGCTTCCGGCGTCGATTTCAGCGCTGTCGCTGCATGCGGAATTCTGGCATTTCGTCGAAACCACGCGCGCGCTGACTCCGGCGGAACTGCAACGGCTGGAACATATCCTGACCTACGGCCCGGTATCGCGCGTTGATGTAGCGCAAGGCACGCTGTTGTTGGTACTGCCGCGGCCCGGCACCATTTCGCCGTGGTCTTCCAAGGCCACCGACATTGCGCGCCACTGCGGCCTGGAAGCGGTGCGGCGCATCGAACGCGGCACGGCATACTGGGTGAGCGGCGTAAGCGCGGAGCAAGCCCGCACGCTGCCTGCGGTGCTGACACCGTTGATCCACGATCATATGACCGAAGCGGTATTTTCGGCGATGGAAGACGCGGATCAATTATTCCAGCACTTCGATCCCCAGCCGCTGAACACGGTCGATATCCTCGGTGGCGGCATGGCGGCGTTGGCACGCGCCAATCGTGAATTGGGTCTCGCGTTGTCGGAAGACGAGATCGAATACCTGGTGCAAAACTTCCAGCACATCCGGCGCAATCCGACGGACGTGGAACTGATGATGTTCGCTCAGGCCAATTCGGAACATTGCCGGCACAAGATTTTCAACGCCGATTGGGTGATCGACGGCGCGGAAAAAGACATTTCGCTGTTCGGCATGATCCGCACCACGCACGCGAAAAATCCGCGCGGCACGGTAGTGGCCTATTCGGATAATTCATCGGTGATCGAGGGCGCGCGCGTCGAGCGTTTTTACCCTGGGCAAAACGGCGAATATCGTTTTGTCGAGGACGACACGCATATCCTGATGAAGGTGGAAACCCATAATCATCCGACCGCGATTGCGCCGTTTCCCGGCGCGGCCACCGGCTCGGGCGGTGAAATCCGCGACGAAGGCGCGACCGGGCGCGGGTCGAAGCCCAAGGCGGGATTGACTGGATTTTCGGTATCGAATCTCAACATTCCGGATTTTGAGCAACCCTGGGAACGCAACCATTACGGCAGGCCGGCGCGTATCAGTTCAGCGCTGCAAATCATGATCGACGGCCCCATCGGCGGGGCGGCGTTTAACAATGAATTCGGCCGGCCGAATCTCACCGGCTATTTTCGCACCTACGAGCAAAATGTCGCGGGCGAAATACGCGGCTATCACAAGCCGATCATGATCGCGGGCGGCGTAGGCAATATCGCCGCGCGCCATGTGCGCAAATTTGATCCGCCGCCCGGATCGCTGCTGATCCAGTTGGGCGGCCCGGGCATGTTGATCGGGCTCGGCGGCGGCGCGGCATCGAGCATGGACACCGGTGCGAATCTGGCAGATTTAGATTTTGATTCGGTGCAGCGCGGCAACCCCGAAATGCAGCGGCGCGCGCAGGAGGTGATCGACCGTTGTTGCGCGCTGGCCGACGCGAATCCGATTTTGTCGATACATGATGTCGGCGCGGGCGGCTTGTCGAATGCGTTGCCGGAGATCGTGCATGGCGCGCGAACCGGTGGTCATTTCGATTTGCGCAAAATCCCCAGCGAAGAACCCGGCATGTCGCCGATGCAAATCTGGTGCAACGAGGCGCAGGAACGCTACGTGCTGGCGATTGCGCCCGATGCATTGCCAGCATTTGAAGCGATCTGCGCACGCGAGCGTTGTCCGTTTGCGGTGGTCGGCACGGCCACCGCTGAACAGCGGCTCACCGTGAGCGATGCGGTGTTCAATAACAAGGCCGTGGACATGGATCTCGCGGTGTTGCTCGGCAAGCCGCCGAAGATGACGCGGCGCGTGTCCCGTACTGCGCACGAGTTGCCGGCGTTTGACACCACGAATATCGATCTGCGCGAGGCCGCCTATCGCGTACTGCGCATGCCGTCGGTGGCGGACAAAACCTTTTTGATCAGTATCGGCGACCGCAGTGTCGGCGGCATGACCGCGCGCGATCAGATGGTCGGGCCGTGGCAGGTGCCGGTGGCGGACGTGGCGGTGACGCTGATGGGCTTTCACACCCATCGCGGCGAAGCCTTTGCGATGGGCGAACGCACGCCGCTGGCGGTGATTGATGCCGTAGCGTCGGGACGGATGGCGATGGGCGAGGCGCTGACGAATGTCGCGGCCGCCCCCATTGCGGCAATCGGCGATATTAAATTGTCAGCCAATTGGATGGCGGCGGCGGGACATGGCGGCGAGGACGCCGCGCTGTTTGACACGGTGCATGCGGTGGCGATGGAACTGTGCCCGCAACTCGGCATCAGCATTCCGGTGGGCAAGGATTCCTTGTCGATGAAGACGACATGGACCGAGGGCAACGTAAAAAAAGAAGTCGTCGCGCCTTTATCGTTGATTGTTTCAGCGTTCGCGCCGGTCGCGGATGTGCGCAAAACACTCACGCCGCAGTTGCGCACGGATTGTGGCGACAGCGTATTGTTGCTGGTGGACTTGGCCAACGCCAAGACACGCCTGGGCGGTTCGGCGCTGGCGCAAGCGTGGGGTGTCACCGGTGCGGTTGCTCCGGATCTTGAATCACCTTCCGTTATAGTTAATTTTATTGAACAAAAACAAATACTTACTAAGAACGAGCAAATTCTCGCCTACCACGATCGTTCCGACGGCGGGTTGTTTGCGGCGGTGTGCGAAATGATGTTTGCCGGTCGATGCGGGGTAACGCTCGAACTCGCGCGCGATGTGGCCGCCATTGAGACACTGTTCAACGAAGAACTCGGCGTGGTGCTGCAAGTGCGTGCGCGCGACGAAGCTGCGGTGTTAAAAGGCTTTCAGTCGAGCGGAGTGCCGTGCCGGCGCATCGGTGTTCTGAACAGCGATGCCGCATTGCGTGTTCGGGTGGGTGATCAGGAAATATTTTGTGAATCACGCATCGACCTGCATCGCGCATGGTCGGAGACAACCTGGCGTATGCAGAGCTTGCGCGATAACCCCGTGTGTGCGCAGCAGGAATACGACCGTATACTCGACGCGGCTGATCCCGGCATGACGCCGCGCCTGACGTTTGATCCGGCGCAAAATATTTGCGCGCCCTTGATCGCCAGCGAGGTTCGGCCGCGCATAGCCATCTTGCGTGAACAGGGCGTAAACGGCCAGATTGAAATGGCCGCGGCGTTTGATCGCGCGGGATTTTCAGCCGTTGACGTACACATGAGCGACATCATCGCCGGGCGCGTGAAGCTCGTGGATTTCAACGGCTTTGCGGCGTGCGGCGGGTTTTCGTATGGCGACGTGCTGGGAGCCGGGGAGGGTTGGGCGAAGTCAATATTGTTCAACGCGCGAGCGCGCGATCAGTTTGAAGCCTTCTTCGCACGCAACGACACGTTCGCGCTGGGCGTTTGCAACGGCTGTCAGATGATGAGCAATCTGCACGCGCTGATTCCGGGTGCTGCCGCCTGGCCGCATTTCGTGAAAAACAAATCCGAGCAATTTGAAGCGCGCGTGGCGATGGTTGAGATTCAGCCATCGCCGTCGTTGTTCTTCGATGGCATGGCCGGCAACCGCCTGCCCGTGGTGGTGGCGCACGGCGAGGGTTACACGGAATTCGCCGATGCTGCCGCTATCAGCGATGCGCAGGCGCTGATAGCGTTGCGTTTTATCGATAATACCGGACGGGTCACCGAACGCTATCCACTCAATCCGAATGGTTCACCGCAGGGAATTACCGGACTGACCACGCCCGATGGACGCTTCACGATTTTGATGCCGCACCCCGAGCGCGTGTTCCGTAGCGTGCAGAATTCGTGGTACCCGGAGGGTGCCAATGGCTGGGGCGAAGACGGGCCGTGGCTGCGCATGTTCCGCAATGCGCGAAAGTGGGTAGGGTGATTTTTTTAAGTGCGTGAGCGGGTGAACGAGTGAACAGGTGAAGGTCCGTGAGGCGGAACTCGACGAAACTCAATTCAGCCAAAACGTTTGCCAACCAAGAACACCGGGGTTACTCGTTCACCCGATCACGCCGTTAAGTAACTTACTCCACCTTCGCCTTGGCGCGCAGATCAGCGAGCATTTTTTGCACGATCTGGCCTTGCATGCCCTGCTGAAGTTGGGGTTTGGCTTCTTCAAACGTTGGCACTTTAGTCGCGCGCTCGTCGTCGAGACGAATCACGTGCCAGCCGAATTCTGATTGCACCGGCGCATCGGTCATCTGTCCTTTTTTCAACTTTGCAAGCGCGTCACCGAACGGTTTGACGTAACGGGCGGCCGGGCCCCAATCGAGATCGCCGCCACGGCCCTTGGAGCCGGTATCCTTGGATTTTTCAGCGGCAATTTTCTCGAAGCTGCCGCCCTTTTTGATTTGCGCAATAGCTTCCTTGGCCTCGTCTTCTTTTTCCACCAGGATATGGCGCGCCTTGAATTCCTTGGCCGGAATCGTGGGTTTGATGCGCTCGTATTCCTTGCGCATGGTTTCGTCGTTGACCGGATTCGACTTCATGTATTCCTGCACAAAGGCGTTGACGAGGATTTCCTGACGTTGCAGATCGATTTGCGCGGCGACTTCGGGATTCTTATCGATGCCTTTTTTGATCGCTTCCTGCGCAACCACTTCCTGATTGATCAGCGTGTCGCGTATCGCGGCGCGGATTTCCGGCGTGTCCGGCTGCTTGCCTGCCGCACGGGCTTTCATAATGGCATCCAGCTTGGCCTGTGGAATCGCCACGCCATTAACCTTGGCAACCGGCGCCTGCGCGGCGGCAAGCGCCGGCAACAGGAATAAAGCCGAAACTAAGGCGAGGGGAGAAACACAACGGCGATGGAAGAGGGCGTGCATAAAATATCCTAGGTGATGCTGCGTGGTTGGACAGAGTACTTATATTTCGTCGGGCGCGTATGCCTTGATCGACAAGGCGTGAATTTCATTTTTCATCATGGAACCGAGCGCATCGTAAACCATACGATGCCGCGCAGGCAACGCCGCGCCGTGAAATCGGGGTGACACCAGCCGCAATTGGTAGTGTCCACCGCCGCCCTTGGCGCCTTCGTGGCCGATATGCCGACCGGAGTCGTCGAGGATTTCGATGAATTCGGGCGTCAGCGCGGCGAGGCGCTGTTTCATGCTTTCAATGGTGTTCATGGGGTTCCGCTAGACAAACCGCTCGCGCTGGAGAAGGTTCTGTGGTTATTCCGGTTTTTTTTCTTCCATGTACTTTGCCAGCATCACCGCCTGTCCAATGACAAACAACAGCATCAGCCCCATGCCGCCAAAGAGTTTAAAGTTCACCCAGGTATCTGTGGGGTAATTGAACGCCACGTACAGGTTGAGGATACCCATCACGGTAAAAAAAGCGATCCAGCTTAGCAGCACCTTCACCCACGCCGGTTCGGGCAGCGTAAGCTGTTTTTCCATCATGGCACGAATCAGGTTCTTCTTGAACGCCAGTGAAGCGATGCCCAGTGCTGCGGCAAACAGCCAGTACAACACCGTGGGTTTCCACTTGATAAAGGTTTCGTTTTGCAGCAGCAGCGTCGCGCCGCCAAATACCACGATGACGCCGAGGCTGACCCACAGCATGAGTTCAATCTTGCGTTTGCGCAGCATCAGCCAGCCGATTTGCAACAACGTTGTGCCTATCGCCACTGCGGTCGCGGGGTATATGCCCCAAAATTTGAACGCCACGAAGAACAGGATTACCGGAAACATGTCGAACAAAAACTTCATGGCGTCAAATCCCGGCTGACTTACGATTTTTCAAACTTCAGCGAAGCTGAATTGATGCAATAACGCAGCCCCGTCGGTTTCGGACCATCTTCAAACACATGGCCGAGGTGGGCATCGCACTGGCTGCACAATACTTCGGTGCGACGCATGAAGAATCCGTTGTCTTCTTCCGATACCACGTTTTCGGCAACGGCGGCTTGCCAGAAGCTCGGCCAGCCGGTGCCGGATTCAAATTTGTGATCGGATTTGAATAAATCGGTATCGCAGCAAATGCAGCGATACACGCCTTGCTCGTGATTGTCCCAGTAGGCGCCGGAAAACGCGCGCTCGGTGCCTTTTTTGCGCGCGATATTAAATTGCTCCGGCGTGAGAATTTTTTTCCATTCAGCGTCGGGCTTGCTGATTTTGTCAGTCATATGTATCTCCAGGGGAAAGTGACGCGCTTTAGGTCGGTCTGAACGGTCACGCCTTACAAAACCTTGCCTGGATTCATGATGCCGTCCGGATCCAGCGCACGTTTCACGGTGCGCATCAGGTCAATTTCTATCGGGTCTTTGTAACGCACAAGTTCTTCAACCTTGGCGATGCCGATGCCGTGCTCGGCGCTGAAACTGCCTTTGTATTGCTTGACGATATCGTAAATTACCGTAGTCACGTCGTTGGCTTCGCGCGCGGCGGCATCGCTGCGCAAGCGGCCTGCGACATAGGTGTTGTAATGCAGATTGCCGTCGCCCAAATGTCCGAAGCAAATGATATGGGTGCCCTTGAAGTGTTTTTCAAGCGCGGCCTGTCCATCGCGAATAAACGCTGGAATCTGCCCGACCGCCACGGCGATATCGTGACGGTACAACATGCCGGCTTCGCCGCGCGCGGCCTCAGGGATGGACTCGCGAATACGCCACATGGCCTTGGATTGACTTTGGTTTTCGGCCAGCGCCGCGTCGGTTACCAGGTGCGTTTCCATGGCTTTTTCGAGCGTATCTTCCAGTGCGGTTCGTAATGCATCGCCGGGCGTGGCGTCACCCAGTTCAGTCAGCACGTACCATGCATGCGGCGCGCCGAGGGGATTACGCGTATCTGGAATGTGCTTGATCACCAGTTCAACGCAGGCGTGTGATATCAACTCAAAAGCGCTGATTCGGTCGCCAAATTGCCGGCGCAGCAAGGAGAACAGCTTCAAGGCTGCGTCGGGATCCGGCACCGACATCCATGCAGTAGCCGTTGCACGAGGCTTGGGAAACAACTTCAGCACGGCAGCCGTGATCACGCCTAGCGTGCCTTCCGCGCCGATGAACAAGTGCTTGAGATCGTAGCCGGTGTTGTCTTTGCGCAATGAACGCAGTCCGTTCCAGATACGTCCGTCGGGCAACACCGCTTCAATGCCCAACACCAGGTCGCGCGTATTGCCGTAACGCAGCACATTGACGCCGCCGGCATTGGTGGAAAGGTTCCCGCCGATCTGGCAACTGCCTTCCGCGCCCAGCGACAACGGAAACAAGCGATCCGCATCTGCTGCCGCCTGCTGGATATTCGCCAGCACGCAACCCGCTTCGACGGTCATGGTGTTGTTCAATGCATCCACGTTACGAATGCGATTCATGCGCCCCAACGCGATCACGACCGGGTTGATTTTTGCGTCGGGAACCGTTGCGCCGCACATGCCGGTATTACCGCCTTGCGGCACCAGCGGCGTTTTGGTTTCGGCGCAGATTTTGACAATAGCCGCAACCTGTTCGACGTTTGCCGGGCGCACCACCGCAGCCGCCGCGCCGCGATAGATGCCACGCCAATCGTTGACATAGGGTTCAAGCTCGGCGGGCTCGGTAAAAATACCCTGAGCACCGACGGCTGCGCCAAGGCGCGCGATGGTGGCGGTGCGTGAGACGGTAGGCATGGTTGCTTGGAATGACGAAAAGCGCATTTTAACACCGCACGGCAAGCAACCAGATGGCGCGTGCCGGCGCATGAAGGAAATTCCGGCATCGGCAATTTGTTGTAAGCTTTGCCGTGGCGCCGCCGATTGACGCAGCAGTAGCGAAATATTGAATAAGGTTCGCCATGCCGTATTTTGTTGTCTGGATATTGATGCTACTGACTGCTGCGATCGCACAGGCGCAGACGTATCCGTCGCGCGCAGTCACGCTGGTGGTGCCTTATCCGATCAGCGGACCCACCGATATTCGCGGCGCTTCGCGCATGACCAAGACCTACAAGCTGATGGCAGCCAACGCGCCGCCGGCGATTTCAGATACCTTGAGCCGCATTGTGCAGCAGGCGATTCGCTATGAATCAAAACATCCGGTGCTACTCGATCGGCAGCCCGGCGGCGCCACCACGCGCGGCGCGCAACTCGTGGCACGTTCGCTGGCGGACGGCCACACGCTGCTGCTGGCGAGTAACGAAACCATGATTCTGACACCGCATTATTCTCCCTCCGTAAATTACGATCCAACGCGGGATTTCGAGCTTGCCGCGCCGTTGGTGAACATGCCGTTCGTGCTGGCGATGAACACAGGATTGCCGTTCAAGACGCTGGATCGTCTGTTGTCCTATGTCAAAATTCGCCCCGGCGAAGTGAATTACGGCTCGTACGGCGAGGGCAGTACCGGCCATCTTGCCGGTGAACTGCTTAAGCGCGCAGCAGGACTCGACATGATGCATGTGCCGCACAACGGCGGGTTAGCGGCGTTGAATGGTTTGGCGACCGGGCAAACCTCCATGATGTTCGCCGCACTGCCGCTGGCGTTGCCGTATCTGAAAAACGAGCACTTGCGTGTACTCGCCGTGGCAAGCCCGCAACGCACCGATTTGCTGCCGGATTTGCCCACCTTGACGGAATCGGGCATCGCCGGCGTGGAAGTGGCTGCGTGGTACGGGGTGTTTGCGCCGCACGGCGTATCGCCGAACGTGATCCGCTGGCTGAGCGATCACATCGGTGAATCAATCAGCGATGCAGCGACCCGCGGCCAGTTGCTGGCCTTGGGACTGGAACCCGTGCGCAGCCCGCTGTCGCAGTTCGCGACACGGATTTACACCGAAGCAGAGCGCTGGGGGCCGGTGCTGAAAGCGGCACGCATACCGGCGCGAAAATCATCGTAACCGCGCGTATCGCGGAATAAATAGTTAGGTCCGGCGCTTGCGCGTGGACACGGGATTACGCAGCAGGCCGATTTTTTCAATCTCGGATTCGATCAGGTCGCCGTTTTTCAGCCACCACGAACCTTCGCCTTTGTAACCGGCGGCTACTCCCGCCGGCGTGCCGGTGGAGATGATGTCGCCGGGGTAAAGGCCGGCGTGCGAGTACCACGCCACTTGCGCGGGAATGTGAAAAATTTGCGTGCCGGTATTGGCGTTCTGGCGCATTTCGCCGTTGATGCGTGTGACCAGCCGGAGGTTATGCGGGTCGGGAATTTCATCCTTGGTAACCACCCAGGGTCCCAGCGGGGCAGCCGTCGGGAAATTTTTGCCGATCATGATGTTGCCCTCTTTGCGTTCGGCAAACTGCACGTCGCGCGCGGACACATCGTTCATAATGGTGTAG
>CAMDDY010000178.1 GCA_945893125.1 Bordetella parapertussis | reverse complement strand
TTGATTTCCGCCGCCTGCTTGCGCGTGCCGTCTTCCATGTAATTCACCGCCATGCAATCGACGTTGATCGGCTTGGGCAGCGGCGGACGGATTTTCACCTGCGACACCGGCAAGCCCTTGCCCGAATTCGCAGCACTCTCAATGCGCCCGCGCACGCTGGCCCATTGCTCAATAACGCCACTAATAAGATTGCCGGGGTTGGTGTGCGGCACCACGTTCTGCACGGCAGCCGTCACGTCCACCACGTCGGCGCCTTTGAGCACACCCAGACGAAAATCGTTGAAATACATGAGTTTCATGGTGATCTTCCTTTGCGTTCAGGTTTCGGATTGGAACAGGCTGGGTTTCATTCAGTACGCGCAACCACGCCAGCGCGAGGCTAATTATCACACCAATATTGTGCGCGTGGCACACCGCGCCGCGGCGGGTTAGCCGCCTTGCCAATTTTGGCCGCGCCGGCGATATACTGTGGCCGATTCATTTCGCACCGCGGCAATGTCCCAACCATCGAGAAAACCCTGTGTGAATCGCGCGCTGCTTATGTTGCTCTGGTTGCTCTGGCTGCTTGCCCTGCCGGCTGGTGCGCCTGCACAAATCTATCCGTCGAAACCGGTGCGCGTCATTGTCGGCTTGGCCCCCGGCGGCGGCACCGATTACCAGGCGCGGCTGTTTTCGCAAAAACTTGCGGAAAACCTGCGCCAGCAGTTCATCGTCGATAACCGCCTCGGCGCGGGCGGCATGATCGCCTATCAAACCGCCGCCAGCGCCGCGCCCGACGGCTACACGCTGCTGGTCGCCACGCCGGTGTATACCATCACGCCAGCGTTCAACGAAGCGTCGCGGCACAATCCGCTGCGCGATTTTGCGCCGGTGTCGTTGCTCACCAAGGCGCCTTATCTGGTGGTCGTGCATCCGTCGTTTCCGGGCAAGTCGTTTGCGGAGATGATCGCGTATGCAAAAAACAATCCGCTCAATTTCGGCGTCAGCGGCATCGGCACCACCATTCATCTCGGCGCGGCGTGGATCGCGCAGGCCACGCGCGCAAACATCGTCATCGTTCCCTACAAAGGCACCGGGCCGGCGCTCAACGATCTGCTGGGCGCACAAATACACACCACCTTCGCCAATATGCTCAACGTGTCGCCGCATGTTAAAACCGCACGCCTGCGCGCATTGGCGATTTCGGCCATCGAACGTTCAAGCGTCATGCCGGCCATACCCACCATCGACGAATCCGGCGTGCCGGGGTTTGATGTCACCACCTGGCACGGCTGGCTCGCGCCCGCGGGCACGCCAGCGACCATCGTCGCGCAGATCCACAACGAGCTGGCAAAGTTCATCCGCGCGCCCGCGATCGCCGAGAAACTCGCCGCCGATGGGGGTGACGCCATCGGCAGCACGCCCGCACAGTATCAACGCTTTCTCGTCGATGAAATCGCGCGCTGGCGTACGCTGGCGAAAGCAACCCGGCTTAAACTCGAACAATAAGTTTCACCGAACGCGGTAAACTGCCAACGCGTTATTGCGAAAAACGAGGAGTTCCATTATGCAACGTGCCATGGTGATATTGACCCGTGTGAGTGTGATATTAGCCGGTGTGCTGCCGGCAATCGGCGTGGCGCACGCGCAATGGCAACCCGCGCGCCCCGTCCAAATCATCGTGCCCAACCCGCCCGGCGGCGGGCCGGATTTTATCGCGCGTCTGCTGGCACCCAAGCTGTCGGAGGTCGTTAAACAAAACGTGATTATCGACAACCGCGCCAGCAACAACGGCATCACCGGCGCGGAAGCCGCCACCCGCGGCGCGCCCGACGGCACATCGATGATCCTCGGTAACTCGGGCACGCATGCGATCAATGCCTCGCTCTACCGCAAACTGCCCTACGATCCGCTGCGTGATTTTGTCGCCGTCAGCGAAATTGCGGCGCCCGCACTGGTGCTGGTGATACATCCGTCGGTGCCCGCGCGCAACCTGAAAGAACTGATCGCCATCGCCAAAAAATCGCCGGGCAAACTGAATGTCGCCATTGCCGGCGCCACCGGCGAGATCGCCGGCAACGCGATGATGCTCGCCACCGGCGTGGATATGAAAAACATTCCCTACAAGGGCGGCGCGCCCGCCACCATCGCGATTCTTTCCGGCGAGTCCGACATGACCTTCACCAATTATGTCGCTGTCGCCAAACACATCGAGGCCGGCAAGCTGCGTATCCTCGGCATCAGCAGCGCCAAACGCAGCCCGCACATCCCTAACGTGCCCACCATTGCCGAAGGCGGCATCGAAGGGTATGGCGTTGAAATGTGGTACGGCTTGTTCATGCCGGCAAAAACGCCGCCCACCATGGCACAAGCGGTGTATCGCGAAACCTCTCGCATCGTCGCGCTGCCCGAGGTACGCGAGAAGCTCGAAGCCACCGGCCACACGGTCACCAACAGCTCGCCCGAAATATTTTCGGAAAAAGTAAAAGTCGAAATTGAGAAGTTTCGCAAGATCATTACCGCGTCAAAAATGCAGCAGGATTAACGGTCACAACTCGAAATCAACACCCGCCGCAAAGGCGCAAAGACGCAAAGAACCCCCGCAAAGAAATTCGTGCTTGGCTTTCCTTTGCGTTTCCTTTGCGCCTTTGCGCCTTTGCGGTGAAGCTTTTCAAACCTAAAGGAACAGTATGCTCAAGCTAGACACGCACGCCCATTGGTTTCCGCCCGAATGGGTAGAACTGCTCGAACGCGAAGGCGGCAAAAACGGCGCGGAGATTTCGCGCAATGAACAAGGCCGTTTGCTGATGGTGGCGCCGGGCATCCGGCTGCGCCCCACCTTCACACCGCCGTACGTGGACATCGCCACACGCCTCAAGATCATGGACGATGCGCGCGTGGACATGCATGCGCTGTCGCTCACCAGCCCGATGGTATATTGGGCCTCGCCGGATTTCGGCTTGAAGTTGTCGCAGGTGTTCAACGATGCCTGCGCCGTGGCGCATCAAAAACATCCCAATCGTTTTATCGGCATGGCGATGCTGCCGATGCAGGCGCCCGATCTCGCGGTGGCCGAAGCCAAGCGCGCCGCTGCGCTACCCGGCATTCGCGGCGTCTACATGGCCACGCATGTGAACGGTAAAAACCTCGACGAAAAAGAATTCTGGCCGGTGTACGAGCAATGCGAAAAACTCGGCCTGCCGATTTTTCTACACCCGGTGGCGCCCGTCGGCCGTGAGCGCACGCTGAAGTACCATCTCGGCAACTTTTTGGGCAACCCGTACGAAAGCGGCATCGCCGCCGCATCACTGATCTTCGGCGGCGTCATGGATGCGTTTCCCAAGCTAGACGTGATGCTGCCGCATGCCGGCGGCACCTTCCCCTGGCTGATCGGTCGCATGGATCACGGCACGACAGTGCGCGCCGAATGCAAACACATGACCCAACCGCCGTCGACGTATTTGCGGCGTTTCCATTACGACACTATCACCCACAGCGACCAGATTTTGATGAACTTGATTCAGTTGGTCGGTGTGGATCGCGTGGTGATGGGCAGCGATTGCCCGGCGGATATGAGCTACACCCGGCCGGTGGATGTGGTGGAACGCTTGAAGGAATTGTCGTCGGGTGAGCGCGATGCGATTGTCGGGGGGAATGCGGCTAAGTTGTTGCGTATGGCGTAAACAGGCAAGCGCAAGATCAAGGTGATGGGTTTCACCCATCCTACGGAGGCAACGTAGGATGGGTGAAACCCATCACAAACCCACCCGCGTCATTACAAATACGCTTGAATACCAAGTCAGCATCCGTAGGTTGGCGCTGAGCCTGCGAAGCCCAACACTGCAAATTTCGCTGCTTGCCCCTATCGTTGCAAGTCGAGTGCGTTTGTGTTGAGCTTCGCAGGCTCAGCGCCAACCTACAAATTCACGGTTGCTTCACCAACCCCAACTGCAACACCATCCCCATATCATCCCTAACCGCCGCGTGCTCGGCAATCAACCCACCGCGAATCAGAAAGCTGTGAAACTGAAGCACCTTCACGGCTTTGCCCGTAGGCGCAACACCATTCAACATGCCGCTGAACGCCTTGCGCAACACAGGTTGGCCGCGATGGGTACCGGTCATTTCCAGCTTGCACACCACGCGGTCTCCCTCGGCGGTGCTCTCCAGAATGCGGTAATGAAAATCCGGGAACACAGCGTATAGCGTATCAAACACCACCTTCATGCCCGCGCGACCCACCACGCGCAGGTGGTTAGACGCATCCTCGGTGTAAAACGCGGCTGCCACGCTGGCATCCTGCCGGTTGTGGCCCTCTTCCATCAAGCGCCGAATCAAGCGCTTGTTGTCTTCCAGTGACATCACGCTCACCCATCCAGTTCGGGATAATGCCGCATCAGATCATGTGTGTTAAACGGCAGCCGCGCCGGTGAAGCCAGATAACGCGCAATGCACGGACGTGCCACAACCAGATCATGCAACGCATTCAATCGCGGAATCTTCGCCTGCATGCCCGCCATGGCCACGGGAAACGCGTAATTCAGCGACGCCATCACCTGAAACATCGACAGATCGACATACGACAGCGATTTGCCGAGCATGAACCGCCCGCCGCCGCGCGTGAGCACCGTCTCAAAATAATTCGTAAACTTGGTCAGCCGCTCGGTTTTGAAATGCCCGCTGCGGCGCAACGCTTCAACTTTCTGGTCTTCGTAATACAGGCTGTTCGCTATCGGGTGATGCACGTCGTGCGCCTCGCGCACAAAATCCGTGATGGTGAGTTGCAGGCCGTGCGCGTAAAGCTGCATCGCCTCTGCCTTGGGCACTAACCCCAAGCGCGGGCCGAGATAACGCAGCACGTTGGCGGTGTGCGACACGATCAGCTTGCCGGCCTTCAACAGCGGCGGCGCGAACGGCGGGCGCGTGTTGGCGGTGTCCTGCAGCAGGCGCGCCACCGCGGGCCGCCCGCCGCCTTCGCTCTCCGGCAGACGCGCGACATCGATGTAGTCCGCCTCGCCTTCTTCGAGTGCGAGACGCACGTATTCGCCGCGGCCTTGTATGTGCGGCCAGTAATAGAGTTCGTATTTCATGGTCGGCTACTCCGGCTTGACGTTGGCCTCTTTCACCACTTTGGCCCAGCGCGGAATTTCCGCATTGACGAACGCGGTGAACGGTTCCACGCCGCTGGCCACCACGAAGTAGCCCTGACTCGCCAGACGCTCGCGCACCTCGGGCGGATTGAGCCCCGCCACGGCATCGGCATTCAATTTATTAACGATGTCGCGCGATGTGGCGGCAGGCGCGAAGAAGCCAAACCAGGTCGCCGCCTCATAACCCGGCAGTCCAGACTCCGCGATGGTCGGCACTTCGGGCAAGGTCGCCACGCGCTGCGCGCTGGTAACCGCCAGCACGCGCAGCCGCCCGCTTTTGGCTTGCGAAAGCGACACCGGAATATTCGAGAACATCAACATCACCTGCCCGCCCATCACATCCACGATCGCCGGGCCTTCGCCCTTATAGGGCACCAACATCATGTCGATTTTCGCCATGATCTTGAACAGTTCGGCCGCCATGTGGATGGTCGCACCGGGCGCCGCGCCGAAGGTCAGTTGTCCCGGTTTCGCTTTCGCGAGCTTGATTAAATCGCCTGCGGTCTTTACCGGCAGTGTCGGATGCGTGAGCAGCAACATCGGCGACTTGGCGATTTCGGTGATGGCGGCGAAATCGCGCGCGGGGTTGTAGTTCGCTTTGTAAATCGCCGGCACCACCGCCTGCGTGGTTTGCGAACCCACCAGCGTGGTGTAACCATCGGGCGCGGCCTTCGCCACGAACTCGGTACCGATCATGCCGGAAGCACCGCCGCGATTTTCGACAATGAACGATTGCCCCACGCGCTCGGTGAGGCGCTGCGCGAGAATGCGCGCGGTGACATCCACGCCGCCACCCGCCGGAAACGGCACCACCATGCGCACCGGCTTCGCGGGATACTGCTGCGCGATGCCTGCCAACGACAGCAGCAAAGCGCTCAGTGATATAACTGTAACTAATTGTTTTAAAACAATATTTTTCACTTTTCACGCCTCCGATTATTCGCCTTTTATTCCTGCGGCTTTGACCACCTTACCCCACTTCCCGATTTCACTCTGAAAGAACTTGGCGAATTCTTCCGGCGTATTGCCCACCGCATCCGCGCCCGCGTTCACCAGCACCTCTTTCAAACGCGGCGCGGACAAACTGTCTTTCAGCGTGGCGTTGACGCGCATCACGAGTTCGCGCGACGCCGCGCGCGGCAGAAACAAGCCGTTCCAGCCCGCGGCGTCGTAACCCGCGACACCGCCCTCGGCGATCGTGGGTATTTCCGGAAACAGCGACGTGCGCGCGGCAGCCGTCACCCCCAGCGCGCGTAATCTTTTTGCCTTGATCATCGGCACCACCGCGGCAATCGGCGCGAACGTCATCGACACGTGGCCGCCCATCACATCGGCCACCGCGGGCGCAGCACCTTTATACGGCACATGGCTGATACCCGCGTTCGACAGCATGTTGAACAACACCAGCGCCAGATGATTGGAACTGCCGACACCCGCCGAGCCGGAATTGAGCGTATTGGGATTCGCCTTCGCCAGCGCCAGCAGTTCCTTGATCGAACGCGCCGGCAGCGACGGATGCACCACCAGCACATTCGGCATGGTGACCACCAGGCTCACCGGCGCCAGATCACGCAACGGATCAAACGGCAACTTCGGAAACAGCGTCACGCTGCTCGACAGCGCCGTGGTACCGATCAGCAGCGTGTAACCGTCGGGCGCGGCGCGCACCGCCGCCTCGACGCCGATATTGCCGCTGGCACCGGGACGATTCGACACGATCACCGGCTGCTTCCACAACTCGCCCATCTGCTGCGCCACCGCGCGCGCGACGAGATCCACCGAACCGCCGGCGGAAAACGGCGCGATCATGGTGACGGTTTTTTCGGGGAAGTTTTGCGCGGTGGCGCTGGTTGCAACCAGCGCGAGCACGCAAGCCAATGCAGCAGCCGTAGGATGGGTGAAACCCATCACAAACACCGTGTGCAAAATTTCGTTGTGATGGGTTTCACCCATCCTACGCGGAGATCTCGATAGCGCAATTTCATTTAGCGCCGCGCGCCGTCAACCCCAGTTCACCCAGCAAGCCGCCGAGCGAAACCAATTCCGCATCCAGCCTGCGCCGAATGTCTGCGGCGCCGACGAAGCCCTCGGCCCATCCGTTATCCGCGAGTTCTTTTTTCCACTCGTCAGATTTGGCCATGCGCGCGAACGCCTGATCCCAGAACGCGATTTGCGCGGCGGTCAATCCCCTGGGCGCGACAAACCCGCGCCACGAATAGTACTCGGCATCAATGCCCTGCTCCTTCAACGTCGGCACGTTTTCCAGTCCGCCGTCCTGCCGCTGCGGCGCGCTTACGCCGAGCACTCGCGCCTTGCTGCCGCGCATATGCTGCAATGCGCCGCCGGTGGTGCCCACCCACACATCGATATGGCCGCCCAGCGCCGCCGTCATGCCCGCGCCGCCGGAAGCGAAGATCACCGTCTTCACCGACTTCGGATCGATGCCGGCGGCCTTTGCAATCATTGCTATCACGATATGGTTTTGATTGCCGGGCGAGGTGGAAAAGCCGAACGACAGCGAGGCCGGATCTTTTTTGAGACGCGCGATAATGCCGCGCGCGGAGGTGAGCGGCGAGGCGCCGTGCGTCCACACCGCCACGTACTCACGCATCAGGATATTCAGCGGCGTGAGATCGCGGTAACTCAATTTACCCACGCCGATGATCTCGTTGGTGAGCAGCCCGGTGCTCAGACTGCACAAAAAGTGTGCATCTTTTTCCTGTTGCGCGAGATAGGTATAGGCGATGTTACCGGCGCCGCCCACCTTGTTGACCACCGTAACGCTGGGCATCCCCGGCATGCTCTGCAACAAACGTTGCGGCACCCGCACACCGCGGTCTCCCGCGCCGCCTGCGCCGGAACTGACGATGAGCTCAACGTTTTTTGACGGCTTCCACTCTTGTGCAACAGCCGACAACGCCGATCCCCCGGCGCAAAACGCTGCCAGTGTCAGCAACCCGATGCGTGCGGCGCGGATCACGCGACTCTCTCTTGGGTGGCTTATTTGGGTGGGATTATCGGCAACAGCAGATAAGTCGGTTTGTCGCCACCGGAATGAATCGTACTCACGCCGCCCTGATTGTAGTCCGCCGGAAAATGCGTGAAATGCTGCGTGCCCACGCCGTCGGCCGGTGAAATATCGAGACGCAGCTTGTGGCCTTTTTTGAACGCCATGCTGGTGGCGATGATTTCCACCTGACACTCCACCGGTTCGCCGGGCTTTAACGGCAGGCGTTCATCGTGCGTGTGATACGGCCGGTACGGCAGCGACTTTGCGGCATCGAGCTTGCGATGCGAGGCACGCAGCCAGCCCTTGGTCACACATTGCAGCGGCTCGCCCATCTGCCCCATCTCCATCACATCGTTGCCGGCCGCATCGATATTGCGGAGGGTGGCGAAGATATCCATGTCATCCTTGTTACTCGACACCCACACGTTGAGCACGATGTGGCCGGTGACTTCGGTGTCTTCGGCAAACGGCGTTGTTTCAAACGACACGCCGCGCGGGATTTTGCCCGGGCGCGTGGGCGCCGCCGCGCCAAAACTCGCCGTCGCCGCTTTATCCAGCGGTTGCTTTACCATTTCGCCTTCGACCGCTTTGGGATTTGCTGCGGGCTCGCGATCAATGCGCAAATACATCTTGGTCCACTGCGTGCGCGGGATCGGCCAGTCGTCCTCAAAGCGGAAGGCCGACCGATGCGTGCCGCCGGTACGGATTTCAAGTTTTACCGGCGGTTCATCCATGAAGCCGGTGTCGATGCCTTTCAACCAGTGATCGAGAAAGCGCAACTGATCGATGCGCCCTTCCTCGGCGTAAAACGCATGGAAGTGCGTGCCGCTGTGGATGCGCAGCTTCTTGTGTTTCGACTTGGCGCACAGCCACGCCTCGGTATTGCCGCGCAGATGCATGCCGAAGCCGCTCCAGTTACCGGCGGATAACATCGGCACCTCGATCTTGTCCCAGCGCGCGCTGCACATGCGCCAATATTCCGAATCAAGATCATTGCGCATCACATGCCACAACAAGTTGTTGTCGAACGCATCGGGGTTATAGGTACGCGCCTGATCCAGCAGATTCCACGCGGTATTGCGGTTGTGCCAACTGGTGATAAAGCCGAAGGCAAAGATACCGCCGTGATAGCACTGATCGCGATACTGATCGGCGCGGCCTTCCCACGGAATAATGCATTTCAACGACGGGGGTTGCAGGCCGGCGACTTTCCACTGAAAGGCCGCCAGATACGAAATGCCGCAGGTGCCGACATTGCCGCTGCACCACGGCTGCTTGGCCACCCACTCGATACAGTCGTAGGCATCCAGCGATTCCTGATACGAACTCGGCTCCGATT
>CAMDDY010000177.1 GCA_945893125.1 Bordetella parapertussis | reverse complement strand
AACAGAAAGCGCTGGTCGAACAGAACACGCGGCAATTCGTCGAAGGTTATCCCGCGAACAATGTGTTGCTCACCGGCGCGCGCGGCACCGGAAAATCATCGTTGATCAAGGCATTGCTCACCAAGTATGCGTCGCGCGGATTGCGCCTGATTGAAGTCGAAAAACAGGACTTGATCGATCTGCCGGAAATCGTCGAGCTGATTTATAATCGGTCCGAACGCTTCGTGTTGTATTGCGATGATCTCTCGTTCGAGGCGGACGAGCCGGGTTACAAGGCGCTTAAGGTGATACTCGATGGGTCGGTGGCGGCGGCGTCCGAGAATTGCCTGGTTTACGCCACGTCGAACCGCCGGCACTTGATGCCGGAGTTCATGCAGGAAAATCTTGAAACCAAATATCGTGGTGAAGAAATACACCCCGGCGAAACCTCCGAGGAAAAAATCTCGCTGTCGGAGCGCTTCGGTTTGTGGGTGTCGTTTTATCCGTTCGATCAGGACGAGTATCTGAAAATCGTGACGGTGTGGCTGGCGCATTTCAAAGTGCCGGTGACGACGACACCGGAAATTCAGCGTGCCGCGTTGCAGTGGTCATTGCAGCGCGGATCACGCAGCGGGCGCGTCGCGTGGCAGTTCGCGCGCGATTGGGCCGGCCGCACGCGCCTCGCGCGTAAAAAATAGCGCGCTCGCCGATGACGACACGGGCGCGGCGCCGTATTGAAGTCGCGGCTGCGGTTATTCATGATGCCGCTGGCCGCTTTCTGTTGGCGCAGCGGCCCACCGGTAAAGCCTATAAAGGCTACTGGGAGTTTCCCGGCGGCAAGGTCGAACCGGGTGAGACCGGGGTGGACGCCATGCGGCGCGAGCTGCATGAGGAGCTGGGCATCCATGTAGATAGCGATGGCGTTAACCCGTGGCTTACCCGCGATTTTGACTACGCGCATGCCGACGTGCGTCTGCGGTTTTACCGCATCTATCGCTGGCGCGGCGAGCCGCAGGGGCGCGAGGGGCAACAGTTTGCGTGGCAGGATTCCACCGCGCTGAACGTGTCGCCGATTCTGCCGGCTAACGGGCCGATCTTGCGCGCCCTCGGTTTGCCGGCGGTCTATGGCATCACGCATGCCGGCGCCATGGGTGTGGCGCCTTTCATGGCGAGTCTGCATCGCGCGCTGCAGGGCGGCCTCAAGCTGATCCAAATTCGTGAAAAGGAAATGTCGCCGTCCGAGTTGCGGCTATTTGCACGCGACGTGATTGATGTCGTGCATCAATACGGCGCACGCGTCATGCTGAACGGCGATCCACAACTGGCGCGCGAACTGGGCGCCGACGGCGTGCATCTGACGGCGGCGCAGTTATGGGCGTTGACCGAACGTCCGGCGGGCGAGTGGGTGGCCGCGTCTTGCCATAACGCCGCAGAGCTTGCAAAGGCGGTTCAGTCGGACGTGGATTTGGCGGTGATGGGGCCGGTACGGCCCACGCTCAGCCATCCCGGTGTGCCGCTGTTGGATTGGGATGGGTTCGCGCAGGCGATACAAAACACGCCGATACCGGTGTATGCGTTGGGCGGTATGCAGTGGAATGATCTTCAAACGGCGCGGCAGGCGGGCGCTCACGGCGTGGCCATGCTGCGCGCGGCGTGGCGTTAGCTGCCGCTAATGCGGCGGGCCGTCGGTCGGAATGTCCTGCTCGTCGATGTCGTCAAACTCCACCACCGGGATGCGATAACTCTCGCTCGCCCAAGCACCGAGATCCATCATTTTACAGTGCTCGGAGCAGAAGGGGCGCCACGGATTGTCGGTGCTCCAGATCACTTTGGCTGAGCAGCGCGGGCAACTGACAGTACGAGGCGGCATCGTTTATGCGACTACAGCAGACTACAGATTACAAAATGTGAGATCGAATTCGACGTCCGTTTCAACCGCCTTGGGACGCTGCCCGCCTTCGTGGCTGGTGAAGCGGATGTTGAGGGCGTATTTGTTGGCGCTGATCTCGGGCACGCACTGGTAATTGCGCGATAGCCGTATACGCAGCATCTGCGCCACGCGCCCCGCCATCATTTGCTGATAAACCCCCTGATGCGCGATCAAGGTGGTGTTCTTGCCGCTTTCGCGCAGCAGGCGCAGGACGATGACGATGGCTTCACGTATCGGCTGAAATGGCGCGAGCCACAGATTGAGATCATGCCGCCGCTGTTCGCTGTTTTGCTGTAGCCAAAAATGGTACGACGGAAGATCAAACTCGCATACGCCGCCGGGTATGCTGGTGCGCTGCTTGATGCTCATCAACCAATCGTTCTCGCGCAGTTCCTGCCCAACCTTGCCGGAGGTCTGGAACAGCCGCGACGAGGCTTGGTCTATTTTCCACAGGATGTCATCCAGCGCGGCCTCGGATATATCCGGGTTGTCGCGCAACGATTCCAGCGTGTGTTTCTGGCGTTCGAGCTCCTGTAGCAGATCGGATTTAAGATCGGCGCGGCTGGCGACTTCGAGTATCTCGAAGGTCGAAACCAATGCAGCGTGGTGCTCTTCGGCATCGGACTTGGCGAGAAAATACTCGACCCGTTCGTATAGATCTTCGAAGCGCAACAAGGTGCGCACGCGCTCGCTCAGCGGATACTCGTAACTGATCACCAGGCGCCCGGACCGTATCGAATGAGAATGCGGCCAAGTATTCACCAAAACACGAAAAAAATAAAGGGCAATTATGGCCGCAGGCGCGAATTCTCGTAAGCTATTGGGCGGGACGCGTGGCGGCGATCGCGAGGTAACGCTCATGCAGTGCCGCCACCTGTTTTTGCAGATCAGCCTCGCCGGCCTCGTTGTGCAAGACATCATCAGCCTTGGCCAGCCGGTCCGCCCTGGAGAACTGTGCCGCCATGATGGCGCGCACGGCGGATTCGGCGAGCTTGCTTCGACGCATGGTGCGCTCGATTTGCGTCTGCTCGGAACAATCGACCACGGCAATCCGTTGCACCATGTCCGGGTAGCCATTGCGCTCCAGCAGCAGGGGCACAACCAGCATCACGTAGGGCGCGCCGGCATGGGCGACTTGATCGCGCGCGAGCTGTCCAATCAGCGGATGCAGGATCGCTTCCAACCGGCCCTTGGCCAGCGGATCCTTAAATACCAGTTCCCGCATTCGCGGGCGATCCAGACTGCCGTCCGCGGCGACAAACGCGCGGCCAAACTGTTCAATGATGCCGGGGATGCCGGCGCCGCCGGGTTGGGTCAGCGCATGCGAAATATCATCGACATCCACCACTCCCGCGCCGAGCGCCTGGAACTGGCGCGCCGCACTGGACTTCCCTGATCCGATGCCCCCCGTCAATCCTACGCAGAATGGCATGCCGGACTAGAACAGGTTGAGATACTGGCGGTTGATGCTTGGGCCATGAAATAGCGCTATAGCGCCGGCAATGGCGAGATACGGGCCGAATGGAATGGGTGTTTCACGGCCGTGGCGGGCAAACACCATGAGGGCAATGCCGATGATTGCGCCCACCAGCGACGACAGCAGTATCACCAGTGGCAGCACTTGCCAGCCGAGCCACGCGCCGATGGCCGCCAGCAGCTTGAAATCCCCGTAGCCCATGCCCTCCTTGCCGGTGACGAGCTTGAAGAGCCAGAACACGGACCACAGCGCGAGATAGCCGGCGGCGGCGCCGATGACGGCGGATCGTATATCCATGTGCGCGCTACCCAGATTAAACAACAGTCCCGCCCACAGCAGCGGTAGCGTAATGTCGTCCGGCAGATAAAAAGTGTCGAGGTCGATGAATGTCAAGGCGATCATCGCGCATATAAACACGATGGCGCTCACCCCAGCCAGCGTTGGCCCGAAATGCCATGCCGCGTAGCCCGCCAGCAGGCCCGACAGTATTTCAACGCACGGATAGCGCGGCGAGATCCGTGTTTTGCAGCCGGCGCATTTCCCGCCCAGAACAAGGTAACTGACCACCGGAATATTCTGCAGCGCGGTAATCGGTTGCGCACACGAGGGGCAACGCGAGCGCGGCACGATCAGGTTGTATCGGTCACCAGCGGGCGGCTCCTTGCCCTCCAGCTCCGCGAGTTCGGAGCGCCATTGGCGCTCCATCATTTTGGGGAGGCGATGAATGACGACGTTGAGGAAACTGCCCACCGCCAGTCCAAGCAGGGCAGCGATGAGCACAAAAATGGTTGGGTCCAACAACAGGTTTAACGTCAACGGCAATGTCCCGCTATCGCGAAATGCGTGGTTACGGCCAAGGTGGTGGATACTCTTGCCACTTCATTAAGGCAATAACGCAGTGACGGCGATTACGCCAGAGACGCCGATGCCGCCTGCGGTGAAGCCGGGTTGGCGCCTTGGGCTAAACGACCCCGCCCAACTTGAAGATAGGCAGATACATCGCGACCACCATGCCGCCGATCAGCACACCCAACACCACCATGATGATTGGCTCCATCAGGCTCGACAATGCTTCAACGGCGTCATCCACTTCAGATTCAAAAAAATCCGCCACCTTTGACAACATGGAGTCGAGCGAACCAGACTCTTCTCCGATCATGGTCATCTGGATGACCATGCTGGGGAATACCTCGGTGTTTTGCATGGCAACGGTGAGGCTGGAACCGGTGGCGACTTCACCCTGGATTTTTTTGGTGGCGGTATAGTACTCGTGATTCCCGGAGGCGCCGGCAACGGACTCCAACGCTTCGACCAACGGGACGCCGGCGGCAAACATGGTGGACAGTGTGCGTGTCCAGCGCGCAATCGACGATATTCTGATCAAATGGCCGAATACCGGGATACGCAACATCACGCGATCCATGATGATTTGCATCTTGACCGAGCGTTTCCACGTGTAGAAGAAAAACCAGCCGCCACCACCGATAGCGCCGAACATGGCCCACCAGTAGTTCACGAAATATTCCGATAATGTCATCACAAACAGAGTCGGCGCCGGAAGTTCCGCGCCAAAGCTCGCAAATACGCTTTTGAAGGCCGGGATCACAAAAATCATGATCACTGCCGTGATAACGAACGCCACCACGATAATTGATATCGGGTAGAACAGCGCCGACTTGATCTTGCTCTTGATGGCAAGAATTTTTTCTTTGTATGACGCAAGACGATCCAGCAGGCTGTCCAGAATACCGGCTTGTTCGCCCGCGCCGACCAGGTTGCAGAACAGGGCATCAAAATACAGCGGATGTTTTTCAAAAGCCTGTTTCAGGCTTGAGCCGGTCTCGACTTCGTTTTTGATATCCATGATTAGCCGCCCGACAGCGGGATTGGCGTGACCCTTGCCCACGATGTCAAAGGCTTGCAACAGGGGCACGCCGGATTTCATCATGGTCGCCAACTGGCGCGTGAACAGCGTCACGTCTTTTTCGGTGACCGATCCGCCTCTGCTCGCGCGCTGCTTCTTGACCGAATCAATCTTGATACCCTGGCGCCGCAGCGAGGCACTGACCTGCGACTCGCTGGTCGCACGTACTTCCCCACGCACGGACTTGCCGCCTTTGTCCTTACCGGTCCACACAAAGGTGGTTTCCTGGTTCCCCGGGCTTTTTTTCGCTGCGGCTGCTGTCGCCATCGGACCCCCTTATTTGCTCAATCTAACCAATGGGTTAGCGTAATTTCTTAATAATGCGCCGGTTGTGCCTGTTTGTAAAGGCAATTGCCATATTATAAGCCGGTGGCGGGCGAATTTTCCGGCGTTTGTTGCGCGGCTGCCGGTGGCGCCGCGCGTACCACTTTTACCACCCGGTCCTGGGTTTGCACGATTTCCAGCGGGTGCCCCGCAATGCGGATGCTGGTGTTCGGCTCAGGGATATCCTGAAAGTGTTCCAGCAACAAGCCATTAAGCGTCTTGGGACCGTCCAGCGGGAAGCGAAACCCCAGTTTTCGGTTCAGGTCGCGCAAGGGGGTGCTGCCTTCGATGAGGTAGCTGCCGTCGTCCTGTTTCGAGTAACCGCCGGCGCGCATGGGTGAATTGGTGGTGAATTCGCCGATGATTTCTTCCAGAATGTCTTCCAGCGTTACCAACCCCTGCAATTCACCATACTCGTCCACGATCAGCCCGAGCCGGTCGCGCCCTTCCTGAAAATTTTGCAATTGCGTGAACAACGGCGTGCCCGACAGCACAAAAAAGGGATCCCGCGCGAGTTTCCGCAACGATTCGTGCGTGAGCTCGTCGCGGTGCAAAAGGTTCAGCGCATGCCGGATGCGGATGGTGCCGGCGATTTCGTCGAGATGATCCACATACGCCAGCACGCGCCGGTGGTGCGATGTGACCAACTGTTGCGTGATTTCTTCCAGCGGCGCGGCCAGGTTGATGGCCTCAATCTGGCTGCGCGGCACCATCACGTCGTCAACCGTGATGTCCTCCAGTTCAAACAGATTCAGCAGTATCGTGCCGTGCTTTTTCGGCAGAATGTTTGATGATTCGAGCACGATGGTGCGCAGTTCCTCGGCTGACAGAGCTTGCGGGCCGTTTTCCCGCGTTTGTATGCGCAGCAGACGCAGCAGCGGTTTGAGGAGCGTGTTGGTGGAGGTTGCCAACAGGTGCACAAACGGCGCCGATATGGCGGCCAATATGCGCATCGGCCAGGCCACCAAGCGCGCAATGGATTCCGCGTTATGTTGGCCCAGACGTTTGGGCACCAATTCGCCCACCACGATTGACGCGTAAGTGATCGAGACCACCACGACCGTGGTAGCCACAATGTTGCAGATGTGCGGGTCGAAACCGAACGTTTGAATCCACGCCGACAGCGGCGCGGCAAACACCGCTTCGCCAAAAATACCGTTAAGCAGACCGATTGAAGTGATGCCGATCTGAATCGTCGAGAGAAAACGGGTGGGATCCGCGCTCAGTTTTATCGCGGCGGCGGCCAGTGCATCACCGCTCGCCGAGAGCGTCTCCAGCCGCGACCTGCGCGCGGTGAGCAACGCAACCTCCGACATGGCGAACAGGCCATTGAGCAGAATCAATGAAATGACTATCAACACATCCATGGGTTCACCTGTTCAAGACAGCGCTATTGGTACCAACGGTACCACCGGCGCCAGAAAGTCACGGCACTTTTCAACCATTGTATTCGGCGCGCTCATCGGTAACAATCCGAGAATTGGAATTGGGAGAACAAGATGCTGAACGTGGCGATTTACGGCATGGGCAACTGGGGCTCGCGCCTGATCGAGTCGGTGCAGGGCAAGAGCGACAAGATCCGGTTTACTTGCGGCATCACGCGCGATCCGGCGGCGCATCGCGCAGCTGCGGATAAATACGGCATGGCACTGACCAACAGTTATGCCGATGCATTGCGCGATCCGAAAGTGGGCGCGGTGTTGATCGCCACGCCGCATTCGATGCACTGTCAGCATATCGTTGAGGCGGCGCGCGCCGGCAAGCATGTGTTCGCCGAAAAACCGATCACATTGACTGCTGCCACCGCACGGCAGGCAGTGGACGCCACCAAAGCCGCAGGTGTGACGCTGGGCTTGGGCTTTAATCGCCGCTACGCCCCCGCGTTTGTGGAAATGAAGCGCCGCATACTCGCTGGCGACATCGGCGACCTGCTGCACATCGAAGGGCAGCATTCCGGGCCGTCGGGCTACAAATTGAAGCACAACTGGCGCGCCACGCGCGCCGAATCGCCGGCCGGCAGCATGTCGCCGCGCGGCATTCATACGCTGGATGCGATGATTAATCTCGGCGGTCTGGTGAGTGAAGTGTATGCGCACAGCGCGCGGCGCAAACTGCAAGCGCCCATCGACATGGACGACACTACGTCAATGCTGCTCAAATTCAAAAACGGCATCACCGGTTATTTCGCCACGATATTCGTGACCGGCGAACTGTATCGCGTGCATGCGTTCGGCGCCAAAGGATGGCTGGAGCTGCGCGGCGACACCGAACTCATCACGCGCGGACTCGACGGCAACCCCGAGCAAATCACGCTGCCGGTGGTGGACAAAGAACGCGCCGAACTGGAAGCGTTTGCCGATGCTGTTGCAGCCAGGCAATCCTATATGGTGCCGGCGGATCAGGCGGTGAATGGCATCGCCGTGATCGAGGCGATCGTGGCTTCCGAAGAAACGGGAAACGTTATAAAAATTACGTAACGGCTGCTATACGACTTCCGTCATTTTGACGAACGCTTGCGTAATATCGTCGATCAGGTCATCCGGGTCTTCCAGGCCGATGTGCAGCCGTATCACCGGGCCGTCAGCGGCCCATTTTGTGGCAGTACGCAGCGGCGAAATATTGGGTGCGGTAACCAGCGATTCATAACCGCCCCAGCTTGAACCGATGCCGAAGAGTTTTAGCGCATTGACGAATGCCGTGACCTGTTTGCGGTTCGCCGGATTCAACACGAACGAAAACAACGACGCAGCGCCTTCGAAATCACGCTTCCAGATCGCGTGCCCGGGGTCGCTCTCCAGTGCGGGATACAGCACGCGTTTGACTTCGGGACGCGTCAGTAACCAGCGCGCGATGGTGAGCGCACTGGCCATCTGCTGCTTCATGCGCACGCCGATGGTGCGAAAGCCGCGCAGCGCGAGATAACAATCGTCCGCGCTCGAGCAGTAACCGAAATCGGCCACGGTACGCCGCACCGGCAGCCAGTATTTTTCATTGGTGACGATCATGCCGAGCATCACATCGGAATGGCCAACGATATATTTGGTGCCGGCGTGTATCGATACATCCACGCCGGAATCGAACGAGCGATAAAAATACGGCGTACCCCACGTGGTATCGGCGAGCACCGGAATGTTATGTGCGTGCGCCTCGCGCGCGATGGCGGGGATGTCCTGCATCTCGAAACTCAATGAACCGGGCGCTTCGCAGAAGATCGCCTTGGTGTTGGCCTTAATCAGACTTTTTATGCCGGCGCCGATGAGCGGATCGTAGTATTCGACGTCCACGCCGAAACCTTTGAGCTGCTTGTCACAGAAGGTGCGCGTCGGCCCGTAGGCGGAATCGGTCACCAGCAAATGGTCGCCGGCTTTGACGAATGCGCACACCGCCGCAACGATAGCCGCCAGACCGGAACACACCGCTACGGCGTTATGTCCGCCCTCCATTTTTGCCACTGCTTCTTCAAGCGCCCACGTCGTGGGCGTGCCGTGTATGCCGTAGCGCGGCGTTTTGTAATCGTCGGCGGGACGCGTGCCGTAGGTTTCGAGATCGGGGAAAACGATGGTCGATGCACGAAACACCGGCATGTTGATGGTGCCATGGTGTTGCGACGGATTGCGTCCGGCGTGGCCCAGCAAGGTGTCTTTTTTCATGATGTCGGGAGTGTGTGAACGGACAGCAGTTTGCGCTATGCTAACGCTCTACCTGTAAAATCCCAAGTTCCCATTGTGCCATTCGGCGGATTCAAGTCTGAAGTGCAACCGCGTTATGATGCGAGTGTAGCTTCTTCCAGAAGACTTCGTGGGGTGTTTTGAAGCCGAGGCATTTTCTGGGGCGATGGTTGAGGTAGTGCATGGCGGCAGAGATGTCTTT
>CAMDDY010000176.1 GCA_945893125.1 Bordetella parapertussis | reverse complement strand
CACCAAAAAAGACATCTCTGCCGCCATGCACTACCTCAACCATCGCCCCAGAAAATGCCTCGGCTTCAAAACACCCCACGAAGTCTTCTGGAAGAAGCTACACTCGCATCATAACGCGGTTGCACTTCAGACTTGAATCCGCCATCCCTTTAATTTTCCCTATCCCAAAGTATGCGCCAGCGTCACAATGCCGATCAGGAACATCCACATCACCAGCGCGCGCCAGATCAATCCCACCGTGCTTGACAGATAATCCACGTCGGCGTCGTCGCCCGTGCCGAGTTCCGGGCGGTAACGCACGCGGCCGTACTCGTGCAATTCGCCGCCGAGCTTCACACCCAATGCGCCGGCGCCGCTGGCCAATAAAATACCTTCCGCTGTATTGGCCCACGACCGCGCCTGCGCACGCCAGCAATCGGCGGCATCCTGAAAATTGCCCACCACCGCAAAACTCATCGCCGTCAGTCGCGCGGGCAGCCAATCGATAATCACAAATGCCCGCAGCGCGAAGGCGGCGAACGCGCCCGACATGCCTGTTTCTTCAGTAGTCATGGGCATTTTCGTCCAGTGCTCGTCCAGCGCGGACGCCATGCGATACAACAGCGCGCCTGCCGGCCCCAGCACCACAAACCACACCACCGGGCCGAACACATTGCGATACGCGGCGGTCAACCCTAATTCGATGGCCACGCGCGCGACCTCGCCCGAGGTCAGTTCGCTGGAATCTTCGGCACGCCAACGGGCGAGTTGCGCGCGCGCCGCGGCCAGATCGCCATTTTTCAACGCACTATTGATATCGTTAAAAAAATTGCTGAACTGGCGAAAACCCACCGTGACATACAGCACCGCGATACCCCACAGCAACGCCAGCGGCCCGCTCACGCGCGCCAGCAGCCACTCGGCCACAAATACCAGCACCGTAAAAGGCACCACCGCGATTAGCCACGCGACCACGCCGTGACGGTACTCGCCGGCATCGAACTGGCGGCGCAGATATTGCGCAAAGGCCTCGTAGCCCGCATGCAGCGGATTATCCCGGCGCAACGGGCGAACCTGTTCGATGAGCAGCGCTATCAGCAGTAGCAGAAATTTCATGATCAGACTTGTGACGCCTGCCCGGCCGCAACACCGGGCGTGCGCCGCCATACCAGCGTGCGATTGTTGGCCGGCATCGCCACATCCTGCTGCAACGCCAAACCAATGCCGAGCGCCAGTGCGTTCACCGCTTCAAAATCGCGCAAACCGCTGCCGACGCCGCGTGAGCGCAGCGAGGCATCAAAATGCGCATTACTTTGCGAGGTGAATTGGCCGCCGTAATTAAATGGTCCATAAATCACCAGCACGCCGCCTGCATTGAGCGCGCGGGCCAGGCCGCGAAACATCGCCTGTACCGCGGCCCAATCCATGATGTGCAGGGTATTAGCGCTGTAAACCGCATCGACCGTTTGCACCGGCCACGGCGCATCGCGCACGTCCAGCGCAACGGGCGCACGGATATTGGTGAGCGCTGCTTCGGCGATCCAGGCATTGATGCCGGCGTGGTGTTCGGGTGCATCACTGGCGTGCCACGTGAGGTGCGGCAAGCGCCGCGCAAAATACACCGCGTGCTGCCCGGTGCCGGAGCCGATTTCGAGTGCATCACGCGCGTTTGCAAACGCCTCGCGCAGCACCTCGAGTATCGGCCCCTGATTGCGCTCGCAGGCCTCCGAATACGGCTTCATCCGGTCAACTTTCCGCCGACCAGCCGAGAAACGGCAGCAGGTCATCCTTGCGCGCCATGGTGTCTTTGTAACCGAGCTTGATCAATTCGCGGCAGTACGATTTTTCAAATAGCAGATAGGACAAGAGATTCGACCCGCTGCGCCGCGTGCCGCCCACCGTCGATAACAAGGTGCGTATGGTGCGCGGCAATTCATGAGCGAACTCGGCGGCTATTTTTTCCAGTTCCTCGCTGGGCGTTATCACCCGAAACGCCACCTGGTGCAGCGGGTAATTGGTTTTTTTGCGCACGTCCTCGGGAATCAGTTCTATGGTGCGATTGATACGTTGCAGGCGCTCCAGATCGACTTCAAGGCTATCGAGAAAAATGCTGTTCAGCGCATGGCCGGCAATTTGCGCCAATGTCGGGTAGGCGCTGCTCGCGATGCGCCCGGCGTTCGGTTGCAGTTGACGGCCCACGCCGATCACCAGCAAACGGTCCGCGCCCAGATGCAAAGCCGGGCTCACCGGTGCAATCTGCCGCATCGAGCCGTCACCAAAGTATTCACGGTTCACACGCATCGGCGGAAAAATGAACGGCAGCGCGCTCGACGCCAGCAGGTGATCCAGCCCGATGTGCATTGCCACGCCGATACGGCGCGCGCGCTGCCAGTTCTGCAAATCGGGATGCCCTTGATAAAACGTCACCGACTGCCCGGAGGAATAGCCCGAGCAGGTGATGCTGAGCGCGGTCAAATGCCCGGCGTCGATGTTGCGCTGAATTGCATCAAAATCCACGTATTTACGCAGTAGCGCGGCCAGCGGCGCGTTGTCGAGCAGCGATACGGTTTTATCGGACGTGCGCAGGCGACCGCCGGTCAGCGCCGCCAACATCCAGCGCGCGCTGTTGCGAAACGCGCCCCACATATCCGCGCGATAGACATGGTGCACATGAAAATTTTTCCACACCGTCATCAGGCGGCGCACGGCGTGGCGAAAATCCCCGGCATCGACCGCGAGTATGGTGGAGTTGATGGACCCGGCGGAGGTGCCGCAGATAATCGGAAACGGCGTATGCGCGTCCTTGGGCAGCAGTTCCGACAAGGCGCGCAACACGCCCACCTGATACGCCGCGCGCGCACCGCCGCCGGTGAGTATCAGTGCGACCTTGGGACGCTTCACCTGATTGCCGTTTTGCATGCTCCCCCTGCCGCCGTCAAGTTGCGGCGTGTATGGCCGTCACAGTACACGCGGCGAGCGCACTGCGCAATCGCCACATCCACCGGCTGCCGCCGTTGTCATGATCTACTCATGTCGTTGCGTCGCGCGGACAAGGTGCGCGCCAGCACCATCAACATGCCCGCAGTGGCGCCCCAGATGTAGCGGCCCTCATAGGGAATCGCCAGGTAGTGGCGATGCCGTCCGTTAAAATCGTATTCATGGCGCTGGTAGCGCGCCGGATCGAGAAAATGCAACAACGGCGCTTCAAAAATATCCGCCACCTCGTAGGGATCCGGCTGCGTGTCGAACGGCGCCTCGATCCAGCCGACCACCGGGGTAATGCGAAAGCCCGACGGCAACGGATACTCCGCCAGCGCGCCGAGCACTTTGATATGCCGGCGCGCGAGGCCGATTTCTTCCTCGGTTTCACGCAGAGCGGTATCTTCGCGACCGGCATCGCTGGCTTCGACGCGGCCACCGGGAAAACTGATTTGTCCGGCGTGCGCGGCCAAGTGCGGCGTGCGCTGGGTAAACAACACATTCAATTGGCCGTCGCGCGCGACCACCAGCACCAGTACGGCGGCGTCACGCACCGCGGTGTCGTCAGCAATCTCGCCTCTATGCAAATCCAGAGGGTCCGGCGGCGGTGGCGGCAAGCGCAGCATCGCGGTAATCGCGGCAGAGTCGAGCGGCACAGTGGGGGCGCTAATCAACGGGTTACCCATGAAAGTCACTGAATGAATACATTTGAGGTGATTTTAACCCGCGCCGTTCCTCGCGCGCATCCATACGCTTTGCGGACTGCACCGGACGAGCAGGGCAGGGCTTGAGCCGGGTGTCGAGGCGGATTACACTGGTGTGGTAGCCGCCGAATGCGTCTACCTGCGTCTACCTAACCCTGTCCTGTCACCTACACGATTCCGAGGAGAACCCATGAATTTCAAACAAGTTCTGATTGCATCAGTGTTCGCGCTGACCACCAGTGCAGCCATGGCGTTTCATTGCCCGGCTGATATGAAAAAAATTGACGACGCACTGGCAAAAAATCCCAAGCTGACTGCCGCGCAAATGACGGAAGTCAAAAAACTGCGCGCCGATGGCGAAGCTTCACACAAATCCGGCAAGCATCAGGATTCGGTGGATACGCTCGCCAAGGCGATGAAAATTCTCGGCATTTAGCTTGTTGTTTTAAGCGCGCGATTCACGCGTCCCCCGCCGCGCGCGGGGGATTTTTTTGTACCCGCAGTGTCGGGACCGCTGTGCCGCCCCAATCCGGCACAACCGTAACTATATGTTTTTATTGTATTTTTTAAACCCATGATAGAACTCTCGCAAAATGACGTGCCAGTCGAAGCAACGCTGCTGAAAATATTTGCATGCAAACTGCCGCTGCGCTTCGCCGACATGGATGCCGACAACCACGTGAATAACGCGGAGTACTATCGTTACATGGAAGAAGCGCGCATGCGCTGGGTGCATACACTCGGCCTCGCGATGACGCCGCCCGCGCCGATACCCGTGCTTGCCGCCTCGGCGTGTTCGTTTCGCGCGCCGTTGGTTTACCCCGGTACGGTCACGGTCGAAGTCTATCTGGGAAAAATGGGTAACAGCAGCGTGCGCACACACTACCTGTTGAAAAACGGCGACACCCTCGCGGCGGAGGGCTATGGCGTGTCGGTGTGGGTGGATGCGGCTACGCAGCGACCAATTCCACTACCCGATGCCGTGCGTAAACTGGCGCGCTGAATCACGTTTCGCTTATTTCGCGCTCATTCCACGCGAATGCCGGCATCGCGCACCACCTTGCGCCAGCGCGCGATTTCAGTGGTGATGTGATTTCTGAAATGCTCCGGCGAACCCGCCACCGGCTCGCCGCCGTCATCGCTTAATTTATCCAGCACCTCGCGCGAACGCACCGCGCGCGCGAGTTCGGCATTCAGTTTCGCGACTAACTCTTGCGGCAACCCGGCGGGCGCCAGCCAGCCGTGCCACGTTGTCGTTTCATAGCCCGGCACGCCGGATTCCATCACCGTCGGCAACGCCGGCATCGCACTCGAACGTTTGGCGCTGGTCACCGCCAGCGCGCGTATTTTTCCGATCTTCACGTACTGCAACGACGACAAAATGTTGCCGAACATCACCTGCACCTGCCCCGCCATCAAATCCACCAGCGCCTGCCCCGTGCCCTTGTACGGCACATGCGCGATTTTCACCCCGGCGAGGCTGTTAAAAAGCTCCAGCGCCAGATGATTCGACGTGCCGTGCCCGGCCGAAGCGGCATCGAGATGCGCGCGCGGGTTACGCGCGAGCACAAGCAAATCTTTCACTGAACGCGCAGGCAGCGCCGGATGCGCCATCAGCACGATCGGCGCCTGCACCACCACTGAAATCGGCGTGAAATCCCGGATCGGGTCGTAGCTAAGTTTCGGATACACCGCCGGCGTGATCGAATAGCCGCTCGCCACCGCGAGCAATGTATAACCATCCGGCGCAGACTTCGCCACCAGCGCATACGCCACCGTGCCGCCCGCGCCGGTGCGGTTTTCGACGATGAACGAGCGCTTCAGGTTGTCGCTCATTTTTTGCGTCAGCAGCCGCGCAATAATGTCGGTACCGCCGCCCGGCGCGAGACCGACGATCACGCGCACCGGCTTCGATGGGTAACCATCGGCCTGCTGCGCCTGCGCGGCACTCCCGGCCAACGCACATGCCGCCAGTGCCATGCACATGCACCGTGGATCGCCCATGCGCGTTACTTCTTCGCTTTACCCACTTTCAACTTAATCCCCACCATATCCTCGGGCCTCACCCACTTATCAAACTGCTCGGACGTAACATGCCCCATCGCCATCGCCGAGGCTTTGAGCGTGAGTCCTTTTTTATGTGCATTCTTGGCAATCGCCGCTGCGTTGGCATAGCCGATGTGCGGATTTAACGCCGTCACCAGCATCAGTGATTCACGCATCAGCTTATCGATGCGATCCAGATCCGGCTCAATGCCCTGCGCGCAATGTTCATCGAAATTTTCGCAGGCATGCGCCAGCAGGCTAGCGCTGTGCAAAAAATTACGAATCACCATCGGGCGAAACACGTTCAATTCAAAGTTGCCCATGGCGCCGCCGACGTTGATCGCGGTGTCGTTGCCGAACACCTGACAGCACACCATGGTCATCGACTCCGATTGTGTGGGGTTGACCTTGCCCGGCATGATGGAACTGCCCGGTTCGTTTTCAGGAATGATGATCTCGGCGATGCCGCAACGCGGCCCGCTCGACAGCCAGCGAATATCGTTGGCGATTTTCATCAGCGACGCAGCCAACGTTTTTAATGCGCCGTGCGCATGCACCACGCCGTCGCAGGAACCGAGCGCCTCGAATTTGTTGGGCGCGGTGACAAACGGCAAGCCGGTGAGCTTTTTCAGTTGCGCGGCGACATCCTTGGCGAACTTCGGATGCGCGTTAAGCCCCGTGCCCACCGCTGTGCCGCCCAACGCCAGCTCGCACAAATGCGGCAGCGACGCCTGCACGTGCTTCAAGCCATGGTCGAGTTGCGCCACGTAGCCGGAGAACTCCTGGCCTAATGTCAACGGCGTGGCATCCTGCAAGTGCGTGCGGCCAATCTTCACTATCCCCATGAATTTATTGGCTTTTTTGTGCAGCGTGTCGCGCAGCTTTTTGACTGCGGGCAGCAACTCTTTTTGCAGCGCGATCACCGCGCCGACATGCATCGCCGTCGGAAACGTGTCGTTCGACGATTGCCCTTTGTTCACGTCATCGTTCTCATGCACCAGCCGCTGCATTCCACGTTGACCGCCCAAAATTTCCGAGGCGCGATTCGCCAGCACTTCGTTGACGTTCATATTGGTTTGCGTGCCGGAACCGGTCTGCCACACCACCAGCGGAAAATGCGCGTCGAGCTTGCCGGCCAGCGCCTCATCGGCGGCTTTTATAATGGCGATGGCCTTTTTGTTGTCGAGCACGCCGAGCGCCATATTGGTCAGCGCGGCGGCTTTTTTCACCATTACCTGCGCCATCACCACCGCGTGCGGCATGGTCTCGCCGGGAAAGTGAAAGTGATGCAGGCTGCGCTCGGTCTGCGCGCCCCACAGTTTGTCGTTGGCGACTGCTATGTCGCCCATGGTGTCGTGTTCGATACGGGTGTTTTTTGTCATGGATAATCCCAGATAAAAAGCGTGAACGGGTGAACGGGTGAACGAGTGAATGAGTAACCCCGCAGCAGTGGTTTTACTCGTTCACCCGTTCACCCGTTCACATGTTCACTGGTTTAAAGAAGTTGTCTTTGCTCCCCCCGCTGCGCTCCCGCATCCACCACAATCAACGCCGTCATATTCACGATGCGCCGCACGGTCGATGAAGGCGTGATGATATGCACAGGCTTTGCCGCACCCAATAGAATCGGGCCAACAGTAATGCCGTCACCGGAAGCGGCTTTCAGCAGGTTAAACGAAATATTTGCCGCATCGAGATTCGGCATGATCAGCAAATTCGCCGCGCCCTTCAACCGGTTTTCCGGCAGCGCGCGGCTGCGGATTTCTTCCGACAGCGCCATGTCGCCCTGCATCTCGCCGTCGATTTCGAGCGTGGGCGCCAGTTGATTGACCAGCGCCAGGGCCGTGCGCATTTTGTTGGCAGTAGGCGTGTCACCGCCGCCGAAACTCGAGTGCGACAGCATCGCTGCCTTGGGTGTGATGCCGAAGCGACGAATTTCTTCCGCCGCCAGCACGGTGGATTCGGCGATCTGCTCCGCAGTCGGATCGAACGTCACATAGGTATCGCAGATAAACACCGTGCCCTTGGGCAGCAGCAGCGCATTCATCGCCGAGTAGTGATTAACCCCTGCGCGCTTGCCGATCACACGGTCGATATAACGCAAGTGGCGGCTGTATTGGCCGAGGATGCCGCACAGCATGGCGTCCGCCGCGCCCATGTGTACGAGCATGGCGCCGATCAACGTCGGCAGGCGTCGCATGTCGAGCTTGGCGAGTTCCTGCGACACGCCTTTGCGCTGAGTCAGCCGGTAATACTCGCCCCAATATTCGCGATAACGCGGGTCATTGCCGGGGTCTACCAAATCAAAATGTTTGTCGCGCTGCAAGCGCAGGCCCAGCCGCTCGATGCGGGCGTCGATCACATCGGGGCGACCGATCAGCACCGGACGCGCGATGCCGTCATCCACCACCTGCTGCGCGGCGCGCAGGAAACGTTCTTCTTCGCCTTCGGCATACACCACGCGCTTGGGCGCTTTTTTCGCCGCCGCATACACCGAGCGCATGATCTGCCCGGATTGATACACGAACACATTGAGCCGTTCGCGATAGGCATCGAAATCCAATATGGGCCGTGTCGCCACGCCGCTGTCCATCGCCGCCTTGGCCACCGCCGGCGCAATCTGTGCAATCAGCCGCGGATCAAACGGACGCGGAATAATGTATTCGGGGCCGAACGGTTGTTGCTGCTCGCCGTAGGCCGCCGTCACCACATCGGATTGCTCGGCCTGAGCCAGTTCAGCAATCGCGCGCACCGCCGCCAGTTCCATCTCGCTGGTGATGGTGGTAGCGCCGGCATCCAGCGCGCCGCGAAAGACGAATGGAAAACACAACACGTTGTTGACCTGATTCGGGTAATCGGAGCGCCCGGTGGCAATCACGGCGTCGGGCCGCACGGCGCGCACCAGCTCGGGCAGAATTTCCGGTTCCGGGTTCGCCAGCGCCAGTATCAACGGCTTCGCCGCCATCTTTTTTACCATGTCCTGCTTCAACACGCCGCCCGCCGACACGCCGAGAAACACGTCCGCGCCCGCGATCACGTCGCCCAGCGTGCGCGCGGACGTTTCAATGGCATAAACATCCTTGTCCGGGTCCATCAATTCCTTGCGGCCTTTATACACCACGCCCTTGATATCGGTGACGATGATGTTTTCGCGGCGTATGCCAAGCTTCACCAGCAAACCCAGACAAGCCAGCGCAGCCGCGCCCGCGCCCGACACCACCAATTTGACCTCGCCAATATTCTTGCCGACTACCTTAAGACCGTTATAAATCGCTGCACCGACGGTAATCGCCGTGCCATGCTGATCGTCGTGAAACACCGGAATTTTCATCCGCTGCCGCAGTGCGCGTTCGACGATAAAACACTCCGGCGCCTTGATGTCTTCGAGATTGATGCCGCCGAAAGTCGGCTCAAGCGCCGCGATAATTTCAACCAGCTTGTGCGGATCACGCTCGTTGATTTCAAGATCAAACACATCAATGCCAGCGAATTTTTTAAAGAGAACCGCCTTGCCTTCCATCACCGGCTTCGCCGCCAGCGGGCCGATGGGGCCCAGGCCCAACACCGCCGTGCCATTGGTAATTACCGCCACCAGATTACCGCGCGAGGTGAGATTGCGCGCCTCGGCGGGATCAGCGACGATAGCCTCGCACGCCGCCGCGACACCGGGCGTATACGCCAGCGCAAGATCACGCTGGTTAATCAACCCTTTGGTAGGCGCAATGGAAATTTTGCCCGGCGTGGGCAGGCGGTGGTAATCGAGCGCGGCTTTGCGCAGTTGTTCGCCCATGAATGATTTGCCTAAGAGAAGTCGCGATTATAG
>CAMDDY010000175.1 GCA_945893125.1 Bordetella parapertussis | reverse complement strand
ACGACGGGTCGTCGAGTTTTTGTCCGCGAAAGCGCAGCACCAAGTGATCGTTCCAGGCCTGGCGTATCTGCGTGTAAATCTCGTGCGATACCGGCTGCGACAGATCAACGCCGACGACATCGGCGGCGAGTGCTGCGCCGGAGGGGATGATGGTGATTTTGGTTTGGGTGGCGGTGTCCATAATGTATGTAAGTATTTGTTTATAAACGATATTTTAAATTGTCGCAAAGGCGCGGTTGCGCCATTGCGGAATCATACACCGCGCGTCACGAATTGGGGTGGCGCGGGTGTTGCAGCGTGTGCAGCAGTTTGCGCACTTCGGTGAGCTGCGGATGCACTCTGAGCGCCATGCTGAAGGCGAGGCAGGCCGCTTCATCTTCGCCGTGCGCGTGCAGAATTTCGCCGAGGCCGCACATCGCGCCGAAATGCCGCGGCTCGATTTCGAGCGTGCGGTGGATCGCGGCGACACTTTCGTTGTCGCGTTCCAGCACATAATAAAGTGTCGCGCGTTTGTTCCAGGCTTCGGCCCAGCCGGGACGGCGTCTGAGCAGAATTTCCAGACGCGTTTCGGCGATATCAAAGCGCCGCGCGGCGATGTCAACGGAGGCGCGCTCCAGTGCCAGTTCCGCGCCGTCATGGTCGTCGTACATCCACACGTCCCAGATCGCGTCTTCGATGCGCGTTGCGCCGACGCGGTCGCTACAGGCCGAGAGCTTGTCGAACAATTCATCCAGACGCGAGGGTAAGGTTGCCGCAGGCTGCCGTTGCGGCAACCGGCTCACGAGATTGAGCGTGTCGGCGTAGAGCAATGTAGTTGTAAAAACCCCTGTTCGACTCTGTTGCCAGTATAACGCCGCAAAAATCGTGGTGTCTACATTAAATCGTAGGATGCCGGTGACGAAGGAACCGCATCGGTCGGGGTCAAGGTTACGCGGCGCGCGCCACTCGATTGATGCGGTTCCTGCGTCACCGGCATCCTACGTTTTTTTGTGGTGACCGACGGTGGTGGGCTACGCTACGATCTTGTTGCGCAGCAGCCCGATGCTTTCGACTTCGGTTTCCATCACGTCACCTGGATGCATGAACTCCGGCGGCGTGCGTGCATGTCCCACGCCCGACGGCGTGCCGGTGAGGATGATATCCCCGGCTTCGAGCGTGATGCCGGCCGATAACTCGGCGATGATGCGCGGCAGTTTGAAATACAGATGCTGGGTATTCGAATCTTGCTTCACGATGCCGTTGACACGGCATTGCAGCTTGAGGTTGTTCGGGTCTTTGACCTCATCCGCAGTGACGATCCACGGCCCCATCGGCAAATGGCCGTCGAGGCTTTTGCCGCGAAACCATTGCTGGCCGTGGTGGCGCTGCACTTCGCGCGCGGATACGTCGTTGGCGACGGTGTAGCCGAACACGTGTTTCATCGCATTGGCTTCGCTGATATTCGTGCCGCCGGGGCCGACGATCATCGCGAGTTCGACTTCCCAATCGAGTTTTTCGGTCACGCTGCCGTGTGCGGGTACATTGCCGAACGGCGCGTTCACCGCCAGCGGCTGCTTGGAAAAAAACGCCGGATGCGCGGGCATTTCCTGCACGTGCGGGCGCGCTTTCGCGCCTTCGTTAAAGTGATCGAGATAATTCCAGCCGACGCAGAACACGTTTTTGCGCGGACGCGGAATCGGCGCGTGCAGCTTTACCTTCGCCAATTTGAAGTGACTGGCCTTGATTTTGGCCGTGGCGCTCTTGATGGCAGCCAGACCTTTTTTGCCGCTCGCCACCAGTGAAATCATGCAGCTCGCGTCAAACGGCAGCGCCACACGCGCTGATTTGGCCGCGCGCGCGATATCGATCACACCGCCGTCTGCACCGATGACGCCGGTTTTTGTTGGCTTCCTTGCGGATTCAGAAAAAGTAACCAGTTTCACTTCAATCTCCTTGTTTGAATTTAAATTGTTCGCAAGCCGCGACCAGTTGTTTGCAGATACCGGGTTCCCACGCCGCATGGCCCGCGTCGGGCACGATATGGTATTCGGCTTCGGGCCACGCGCGATGCAGATCATCGGCGCTGATGATCGGACATACGGCGTCGTAGCGGCCCTGCACGATTGCGCCTGGAATATTGCGTATGCGGCTCACGTTATCGAGCAGCGAATTGACCGGCAGAAAAATATCGTGCGTGAAGTAATGCGCCTCGATGCGCGCCAAGCCCAGCGCCACCACGTCGCCGCCAAAATACGCCACGGTCTCGGGGCTGGGCAACAGCGTCGAACATGAGCCTTCGTAGCGTCCCCACGCACGCGCTGCGGGCATATGCACCGTTGGGTCAGGATCAATCAGCCGCTGGTAATATGCGTTCAACAGATCGACACGCTCGCCATGTTCACTCTGGGGTATGTAGCCCGCGAATGCGTGCCAGGCTTCGGGAAATATATTTTTAAGATCGTATAAAAACCAGTCGATCTCGCTTTTGCGGCATAGAAAAATGCCGCGTAGTATCAATCCGCAACAACGTTCAGGATGATGTTCCGCGTACGCCAGCGCGAGCGTGCTGCCCCAGGAGCCGCCGAACACCAGCCAGCGTTCGATGTTCAGATGGCGGCGTAGGGTTTCCATATCCGCGATCAAATGCGGCGTGGTGTTGTCCTGTAATGCGCCGAGTGGCGTGGAACGCCCCGCGCCGCGCTGATCGAAAATCACGATGCGGTAATGCTTGGGATCAAAAAACCGCCGGTGTGCGGGCGATGCCCCTGCGCCCGGCCCGCCGTGCAGAAACACCACTGGCTTGCCGTTGGGGTTGCCGCTGACTTCCCAATACATGTGGTGCAGGCCATCGAGCGCCAGCATGCCGGCTTCAATCGGTTCGATTTCAGGATACAGCTCGGTGCGCAGGGCGGGGGCGTGATCGGCCACGGTGACAGTCTTTGGATAGAAAACGAGAAGGAGGCGTAAAAATAACACAACTCGCGCGCGTCGCGGGCGAGCGTGTGCGCGTGCTACGATTGCGCCATGAAAAAAGCAATCGTGTGTTCGATGTTCGTGGCGGCGGCAGCGGCGTTTCCCCTGATGGCAACCGCGCAGGGCTACCCCACGAAACCCGTGCGCATCCTCGTCGGTTTCGCCCCCGGCGGCGGCACCGACATCATGGCGCGCTCAGTGGGCGCGAAGCTCGCCGAATCGCTGAAGCAGCAATTCATCGTGGAAAACCGCCCTGGCGCCAATGCCAATCTCGCGGCGAAGCTCGCGTCCGAGGCGCCGGGCGATGGCTATACGTTGCTGTTTATGTCGGTGGCGCACATCATGAGCAAGCCGGTGTACAAAAATCTCGGCTACGACATCGAGCGCGATTTCACGCCGATCACCGTGGTGTCGGATGTGCCGAATGTGCTCGCAGCCAACCCGGCGCTGCCGGCACGCACGGTGAAAGAGTTGATTACACTCGCAAAAGCCAAGCCGGGTGACATGACCTACGGCACCTCCGGCGTCGCCAGCCCGGAGCATTTCGCCGGTGAAATGTTCAAGACCATGAGCAAAACCAATCTGCTGATGGTGCCGTACAAAGGCGGTGGCCCGCTGGCGATTGATCTGGCGGCGGGGCAGTTGATGACGAGTTTTTCCACCATGCCGCCGATTATTCCGCACATCCGCTCGGGGCGGGTGCGCGCGATCGCCGTCACCACCGAAAAACGCGCGGCGGTGTTGCCCGACGTGCCCACGGTTGGCGAGACCGTGCCGGGTTATGTGATCTCCACCTGGTACGGCGCGGTGGCGCCGGCCAAGGTGCCGCGCGAGATCATCAATCGGCTGAATCAGGAAATGTTAAAAGCGCTGCTTCTGCCCGACATCAAAGAGCGTATGGCCTCGCTCGGCGCGGATATTGTCGGCACCAGTGTGGAAGCGACGGTGAAGTTTTTTGCTTCCGAAGTAGTGAAGTACACCCGCGTGGCGCAGGACGCCAATATACGCGCGGATTGATCGCTAAAATTTGAATTTAATAGGAGAGTGAACATGAGTATTCCCAGACTGAACGGCATCATCAAGGCATTTGAAGAAGGCAAGAACGCATTTGTGTGTTTCCAGCCCGGTGATACGGCGAGCGCACAACAAGTAGCCACCGAAAAATACGACGGCGTGGTGTTTGAAATGGAACATGGCGCGTACGACATCAAATCGCTGCGCGATTGCCTGCAATACATGCTGAACCGCCAGCAGATCGTGGCCGGAGGCACGCTCGCGCCGAAGGTGACGCCGATGGTGCGCATACCGCCCAACGGCGGGGAAATGAATCAATGGATCGCCAAGCAGGTGCTCGATCAGGGCGTATTCGGCATCGTGTGGCCGCATGTCAGCACGGTGGCGGAAGCGCGCAACGCCGTGGCCTCGTGCCGCTACGCGCGTCCGGCCGGCGCGCCGCGTTATGAGCCCGCGGGTCAGCGCGGCGACGCACCCACCAATGCCGCACGCTTCTGGGGGATTTCGGCGCAAGACTACTATGATCGTGCCGACGTGTGGCCGCTCGATCCCAAGGGCGAAATTCTCGTCGCCATCATGTGTGAAGACGTGGTGGGGCTGAAAAATTTGCCGCAAATTTTGAAAGAAGTGCCGGGCATCGGCGCGGTGATTATCGGCGAGGGCGATTTGTCGCAGAACTTGGGTTTCCCGCGTCAGTACAAACATCCGGTGGTGGCTGGCGCGATTGCCGAAATTCTGGCGATCTGCAAAGCCGCCAACGTCGCCTGCGGCCATCCGCATGTCGAAGCGGATAATGTCGAAGAAGTGGTGGCGCAAGGCTTCAAGTGGCTGATGCCGCGGCCCGCGCGCTCAAACGCGGTGCTGGACAAGGCGCTGAAGTTGTCGGGGCGGTAGTGTATCGTAAGTATTTGTTTTTATTGAGTATTTTATGACCGAAAAAGCCGCAACGCTGCGCGAACATCTCGATGTGTTTATCGACGACACGTTGTCGCGTTGCACGCGTTGCGGCAAATGTTTTGAAGCGTGCCCGATGACGCGTTACAGCGACGGACTGACCGGCGCTGATCCGAAAACCGTGGTGTCGGGTGTGCTCGACTGGCTGAAACAAACGCCCGGCAATGCCGAAAGTGTTGCGTGGCTCAAAGTCTGCACCCAATCCTCGCGCTGCATCGACGCCTGCCCTGAAGGCATCAACGCGATGAAAATGGTGCGCGTGGGGCAGATGAGTGCGATGGGGTCGCTGGGCCTATCGGGCGAGCCGGCGATGAGCGGGCGCGAGGCAAAAGATTTTTTCCGCGTGATCAATGCGTTTTCCGAAACACAGATGAGCGCCGAGGAAATCGAGCGGTGGCAGCGGTGACAACGAACAAAGTCACCTTCTGGTACGGCTGCAACGTGGTGCGCCACGGCGACATCATCCATAGCGCGATAACGTTGCTGGAGGCGGTCGGCATCGAAGTCACGCCCGCGGGCGGCGCGGGCTACTGCTGCGGCACGGCGAAAGACGGCAACCTGCGCGCGGCCGAAGGCATGGGCAAGCGCACAGTGGAAAAATTCAACGCCCACGGCACCGGGCAGGTGGTGTCGTGGTGTCCCTCGTGTTATCGCCACATGAATGCGTTCATGGGCGAATACACCGACGCGCAGTTTGAGTTGTCGAGCTTCGCGAAAATTTTGCACGCGCGCCGCGATGTGCTGGCGGCGAAACTCACGCATCGCATCGAGCGCAAGGTGATGCTGCACAAACATTTTGGTTTTCACGAAGTCGATGTCAATCCGCTGGTGGAAGATTTGTTGCGACTGATACCCGGCGTGGAACTCGTTGAAACCAAAGTTTCTTCGCCGGGGCATATGTGCTCCGCGCTCGCGCGCGTGCCCGCATCGCTGAAAGACGCGACACGCGCGGTATGCGATGCGGCGATTGGTGCGAAGGCGGATACCGTGGCAACGGTATTTCACTCCTGCCAGCGCTTGCTGTGCGCGCTCGAAGGCAGCGAGCCGTTCAAGGTGGTGAACTACGTCAATCTGCTCACCGAGGCCATGGGGCTAAAGTCTCAAGACGACTACAAAGACTGGAAGCTTGCAGGCTCCGAAGCAGCGGTAAGAGCCAAGGTTGGCGAAGAACGCATCGCCGCCATGGGCGAAAAATTGTTCCGCGAATCGATATTGCCGGAGTTGCTGCGCCCTCCCTCGAAATAACCGCCGCTGGGCATCTGCTATTCTTGCGGGCAGTTCAGGCATAGAGGGGTCATCATGAGCATGGTCGAATTCTGCTCGCGGGCGGTGTTGGTGGGGAATTAATGACGTAGACCGGCCATCAAGAGACGCTCACAAGGCAAGGAAATCGCCGTCCGGGGCGTCCGGTCAACACTCGACAACAGACGTTCACGAACGAATGCGCTTTGACTCCTAATCGGCCTGAGCGGTAGTTGAAGTTGCGCGCTACCAACGGCTGCAACGTGCGCAGAAGCGGCCTGTCGAACATCCCTGGACTGAATTTCAGAATTTCTACTGCTGACGGCTGGTTTCAAAAACCTGAACGCGCACTTGCGACCAATTGCCGAGCTAGCCTTAGGTCGCGGCTTTAGAGCAGCCCAAGATTAAATTGCCTGCGCTCGCCACAGCGGGCTTATGTGAGCAATTTATCCGCCAAGGCAATAGTCAAGACCTCGGGTGCCTTGCAGTTGGACGCGCGCGAGGCTTGCTGCTAATGTGGCGCACACTTTGCCGCGCGACCCTTGAATGTTTGGATGCCATGCAAACCGCCTTTGCCGATGAAAACTAATAAGTATTTGATTTTATTATTTATTTTTTGCAGCCCCAGTTGGGCGCAAACGACGCCCGCAGAGCCCGCCGCGAGTGCGCCGAAGGCGTCCGCACTTAGCTATCCGGTGAAGCCGATTCGTTTTGTGGTGCCGTTTCCGCCGGGCGGCAGCAATGACGTGTTGTCTCGCGCGGTCGCCCTGGGCCTGAGCCATCAAATGGGCCAGCAGGTAGTGATCGACAATCGTCCCGGCGCAGGCGCGATGATCGGCGCGGAAAACGTCGCAAAATCGGCGCCCGACGGGTATTCCATACTCAACGTGCAGGGCTCTTTCTCCACCAACGCCGCGATACGCAAAAAATTGCCCTATGACCCGCTGACGGACTTCACCTTCGTCGGCATGATGGCCACCGGACCAATGATACTGATTGTGCATCCCTCAATGCCGGTGAAAAATCTAAAGGAACTACTAGCGTTGGCCAAAGCCAAGCCGGGCGAAATCAATTACGCCTCCACCGGCAGCGGTGGTATCAACCACCTCGCCACGGAACTGCTGCGCCGCACGACTGGCATCAATATCGTGCACGTGCCGTACAAAGGCGCCGTGCCGGCGCTGACCGATCTGATGGGCGGCCACACGCAGTTGTTTGTCACCAGCCTGCCCTCGGTGCTGCCGCAGGTGCAGGCGGGACGCCTGAAAGCGCTGGCCGTCACTGGCAGCCGGCGCAATTCGTTTGCGCCCGCCATTCCCACGGTCAGCGAATCAGGCGTGCCGGGTTATGTGGTGGAACTGTGGTGGGGCATCGCCGCACCCGCTAAAACGCCGAATGATATTTTGAATCGCCTCGCCGCTAATCTGGTTAAAGTACTGCAACTGCCCGATACCAAAGAACGCTTCGCGCGCGAAGGCGCAGAGCCCGAAGCAATGTCGCGCGAAGCCTTTACGGAATTCGTGCGCAAAGACATCGCGCGCTGGCGGCAAGTCGTGCGGGAAGCCGGCTTACAACAGGATTAAGACGGCCGCCATGATCGATTTGCCCGGCATTCCCCAAAAACAATACGCGCGCGACGCGGAATCAAACGGGGCAGGCTAATTTTAAGCTGCCCACAGCCAACATTCGTCAATGTAGCTTGCGTGGCGGGTACGGCTATAGCCAGAAATAGCAAGCAGCCGTTCGAGTCCGCTTTCGCGTCTATTTACCTGCGCACTGCCGCCGTTGGTGGCTCTGGTCGCCAACGTCGGCAACGGTCGAGTTGCCCGTGTAGGGCTTTCGGCAAGTATTGGGGTTAAGCCGACTAGCGAGGCAGACTCGCATGCGGTGGCGCGCGGTGTGCTGACCGGGGTGCGTGACGCAGCCGGTGAATTCAAGGTGCCCAATTCGCCGCCGCACGCGCAGCGCTCAATCTCGATGTCGAACAATTGTTCGTCTGCGCACATCACCAACGCTGATGAAACATCCGCAGCATTCTAGCCGGGCATGCGATCGAATTTTGGCAGATCGTCGTGCATGAGGTCCCACGGCTGCGCACTCGCCACGAAGATGTCGCGGCTCGGTTTGAACCAACTGGGATCGTCCAGATTGCCCGCGTAGAGTATGGTGACGTTGGCTCGGGCGCCGTTCACCAAAAATACCGGCGAGCCGCAGTTGGCGCAAAACCCGCGGCGCATCACATGGCCGCGGTCCGCCTTCGATTCGTACCAGCGTGCCTCACCCGAAAGCATCCTCAGGTCCGTATCCTTGACTACCACTGCCGGAAAAAACGCGCCACCTGTGGCGCGCTGGCAATCCCGGCAGTGGCACTTCCCCATGTAAACCGGTTCACCGTCGCAGGCGTAGCGAATGGCGCCGCAGGCGCATCCGCCGGTAAAGGTTTTGCTCATCGTTTTGATCCTCCTTGTTGTGGGTAGTGGCGCTTTGGTGAACTCGGAGCGCAGTACGTGCCCATCCAGCATGGCCGCTGCGGCGCTGAAGCAGGGCGCTGCAGGATAGCCGGGCAACCGGCACTTCGCATGTCGCCACGCCGATCACACCATCAGCAAACAATGTATTGATCGCCTGCGAATTGCGCAATAGGGACTTGGGCGATCCGCAAAGCTCCCGCGCCGCCAGATGGCGTAACATGCTCCTCTGGAACGTCACGACCGCGCCGGAGAACGCCACCATGAACGACATTGCAACCGCCACCAGCATTACCGCGCTCAAGCCGCTTGCAGGCCCGCAAGTATGGTATGGATCCGAGATGAGCGCGCGAAGCGACTGGATCCGCCCGCTGCGGCCTGCCGAGAACGCCGAGTTCGAAGCTGCGGTGAAGCGGTTGGACGCAAGCGGCATCGATATCGCGGCCATCGGACCGAAGGACCTGAACGCGCCGGGGCTGCAGGGGTTGGTCGATGAAATCCGCGCCTTCGTCCTGCACGGCCGCGGTTTCCACCTGGTGCGCGGCATTCCGCTGGAGCGCTGGAGCGTGCGGCAGTGTGCGATCGCGTATTTCGGACTCGGCACCCTGCTCGGTGAACCGGTGTCGCAGAATGCGATGGGGCATATTTATTCTGAAGAAGAACGGCAAGACAAGGCCGCTCGGCATACCCGACTCCACATAAGGCCGACAAGCCGAAGATCAAATCGAGGCCGTGAGCGGCAGTTCCACATCAGTAAGCTGACCTTCATCGCACCAAACGCTGGGCGGCTCCCAGGAGGAATAGGGGTGAGCGAAGAAGAAGTCGGCGTCGAGTTCCTTGGCGATTCGCTCGTGCTGGGCAAATTCCCTGCCGTTGTCCGTCGTCAGCGTATGAACGCAGGTCGCAAAGGGCGTCAGCAGGGAAATCATGCTGCC
>CAMDDY010000174.1 GCA_945893125.1 Bordetella parapertussis | reverse complement strand
TGCCGCACAAAAGCGTGGCGGCGGCGTTGACCGATCTCGCGGGCGGGCATGTGCAGGTGTCGTTTAACGTGTCATCCACCACGTTGCCGCATGTGAAAAGCGGCCGTGTGCGCGCGCTGGCGACCACTGGCAAGACGCGCTCGGAACATCTGCCGGATTTGCCCGCAGTGGCGGAGTTCGTGCCGGGCTATGAAAATCAAACCTGGAATGGCGTCGGTGTGCCGGCGCGCACACCGGCAGCGATTATCGAGCGCTTGAATCGCGAGATCGGCGCCATACTGCAAACGCCGGAGATGAAGGATGCCGCGCGGGTGGAGGCCTATACCATTGTGGGTGGCCCGCCCGCGCAGTTCGGCGCGCATCTGCGCAGCGAGCATGCCAAGTTTGCGAAGCTGGTGAAGGAGGCGGGCATCAAGTCGCCGGCGGAGTAGCATCCGGGCTACAATTTGCAACTATTCGCAACGCGCAAGGAAAAACATGAACGGTCATTGGAAAGGTTTGTTTGCCGCGACCGCACTGGCCGTCGGCATGCCGCAGTCCCACGCTCAATCCTACCCGCAACGCCCGGTGCGCCTGGTTGTGCCCTTCGGCGCGGGCGGCCCCGATGCGATTGCACGCATCGTCGGCCAGCAGTTGAGCACGCAAATCGGGCAGAATGTGGTGGTGGACAATCGTCCGGGCGCCAACGGCATCGTCGGCACCGACACGGTGGCGAAAGCAACTCCGGATGGGCACACCCTGCTGCTGGTGTCGGCGTCGATCGCGGTCAACCCCAGCATCTACCGCAAACTGCCGTATGACGCCGCGCGCGACTTCACACCGATCACCAATGTCTGTGCGCTCGACGCGTTCATCCTCGCGGTGCATGCGGCGGTGCCCGCAAAAACGGTGCAGGAGCTGGTGGCTCTGGGACGCAAGCCCGAAGTGAAGCTCGCGTACGGCTCGCCCGGCATCGGCAACACCATTCATCTGGCCGGCGCGTTGTTTGCGGCGCGCGCCAAAACCACTATGGTGCATGTGCCGTACAAAGGCGGCGGGCCGGCGGTGGCGGCGCTGCTCGGCGGCGAAATTCAGGCGATGTTCGCCAACACCAATCTCGCGCTGCCGCACATCAAGTCAGGCCGACTGCGCGCGCTGGGCGTCACCGGAAAATCGCGCATTGCCGTGTTACCCGATACGCCGACCTTCACCGAAGCCGGCGTGCCCGGCATGGAAATCGACGCGGGATGGTTCGGCCTGTTCGCGCCCGCGCAGGTGCCCGCCGCCATCATCAACAAAATCTACGACGAAACGCGCAGCGCGCTGGCGAACACGCAAGTGCGCGACAAACTGCGCGAGCAGGGATTCCCGCCGGTGGGCAACACGCCCGCACAGTTCAAGGCGTATCTGGCGTCGGAGATCAAGGCGTATGCGGAGATGACGCGGGTGGCGGGGATACAGCCGGAGTGATGCACGTTGTTGAGCGATGGGAGCAACTGATTAGCGTCACACGCCTGCCGTGAAAGCGCGAAAGGTGTGCGTCGCAAGGGCGGCAGTCACAATGGAGAAAATGATTCCGAATTGCCATACGCCGTCTGCAACATAATCCTTCACTTTATTTTGTTCATCCTCGGACTGATGGCCCAAGCCGCCTTTCCCCACATCCAGGCGATGGCGCTAAAGGGGCCATCCCTGACCGAGCGGCGCCACCTGAATGTCTTATAGGTAAGGTAAGCGGATGCCAGGGTAAGCATCAGAAATAGCCACGCAGTCATGGCGGCCCAACCGGATCAATGGCCAGTCTTGCAAGACTCATTCTTTTTCCCGGAACTTGATGAGCGCGAAAATCAGGCAAGCGGTTCCCAGTCCCCCGTAAAGAACAATGTCGCCGTTTGATCCGAATGCGTTGGCAAACAACTGATGTAACCAGCCCCAATGACCCGTAAGCGTGAAACTTGAAGGTGAATATAGCTTCGTCACACAAAGCGCAAAAAAGACGACCGAAAAACCAAACCAGATTCGGGTGAGGTCTCGCGCAGTCGGTTTCCAAACCCAGTTATCGGGCTGTCCGCGCCACAGTTTCATACGGTGTCTAATTCCAGTAAGGCGACAGTGTGACGCTCAAACCGGGTTGTAGTGAAATTAAATTTATCATTATAATCAATATATTACCTTGTTAGGCTATCAGCACCACCGACCCCGTAGTCTTGCGCGCCTCCATATCCTGATGGGCTTGCGCCGCATCTTTCAGGGCATAGCTGTGATTGATTTCAATCTTCACTTTGCCTGAGCCAACCATTTCAAACAGATCGCCAGCAGTGGCGAGCAGCGCCTCGCGCGTGGCGGTGTAATCGCCGAGGCTGGGGTGGGTGAGGTAGATCGAGCCGAGTTGCCCAAGGCGGCGCGGCGGCACGGGATCGGGGTCGCCCGACGCTTCGCCGAACGACACCAGTACGCCGCGTTTTTGCAGACACATCGCGGAACGCTCGAAGGTGGTTTTGCCGATGGAGTCGTAGACCACCGGCACGCCCGCGCCGCCGGTGAGGGCGCGCACGCGCTCGGCGAAATCTTCTTCGGTGTAAATAATTACGTGATCGCAGCCATGCGCGCGCGCGATCTCGGCCTTGGCGTGGCTGCTGACGGTGCCGATCACGGTTGCACCCAGATGCTTGGCCCACTGGCACATGATCAGCCCCACGCCGCCTGCTGCCGCATGGATGAGGATGGTGTCGCCCGGCTGCACGTCGTAGGTTTCGCGCAGCAGGTAACGCGCGGTCATGCCGCGGATCATCATCGCGGCGGCGGTGCGTTCATCGATTGCTGGCGGCAGCGGCACCACGCGCGCGGCGGGTACTAAGCGCATTTCTGCATAGGCGCCGTCGGGGCCGGCGACACAGGCCACACGCTGCCCGATGGTGAAGCCGCTGACGCCGGGGCCGATGGCATCGATCACGCCCGCGCTCTCGATGCCGATGCCGCAGGGCAACGAGGGCGCCGCGTGCGCGCCGCTGCGTATCAGAATATCGCGGTAGTTGACCGCGACCGCAGTGTGGCGCAATCGTACCTGGCCCGCGCCGGGCTCGCCGACTTCTACATCTTCCCAGCGCATCACCTCCGGCCCGCCGGTCTGGTGTATGCGGAATGCCTTGCTCATTAAAACTCCCGTGCAACCGCGATTGGTTGTAAGCCATAGTAAACTGCATTCCATTCCGGGAGAAGATCGATGACAAAATGCAAAGGTTGGATGGGTTGGATCGGCAGCATGGCAATGTGTTGTGCGGTGGCGAGCGCTTCGGCACAGACGGCGCAGACGCAGACTTTAACCACGGTGCGTCTGAACACTTTTCCCAACGCCACCAATCTCGCGCTCTACCTCGGCATCGCCAACGGGGTGTTCGAGAAGCGCGGCATCACGGTCGATCTGCGTTTCACGCAAAACTCTGAAGCGCAGCGCGAGGGGCTGGCCAAGGGTGAATTCGAGATTGCGTATTCCGCGGTGGATAACGCAGTGGCGATGGTAGAGACCGCCAACGCCGATGTCGTCATCGTCAGCGGCGGCGACACCAGCATGAACGAATTCATGACGCGGCCCGAGATTCAATCGGTGGCCGACATGCGCGGCAAAACGCTGGTGGTGGATAGGCCCGATACCGCGTATGCCTTGCAGGCGAAAAAGATACTCAAAAATGCAGGCTTGATCGAAGGCCGCGATTACACCATCAAGCCGGTGGGCTTTACGCCCTCGCGCATCGAGGCGATGGAAAAATATACCGACAATTCCGCCGCCGGCATGTTGAACCCGCCGTTTTCATTTGCAGCGAAAGACAAGGGGTTAAAAAGTTTTGGCCGCGCGATTGATCTTATCGGGCCGTATCAGGGCGGCGGGCTGTTCGTGATGCGCGCGTGGGGCGCGGCTAACGGCCCGCTGCTGGAGCGTTTTATCGCGGCTTACATCGAGGCCACGCGCATGGCGCTTGATCCGGCGAATCGCGCGCAGTCGATTGCGCTGCTTGCGTCACGTTTGAAGCAGGACCCGAAAGTCGCCGAGCGCACCTACGATGAAGCGTTGACGCAGCGCGGGTTTGGCTTGGTGCCTGATATCAAATTTGACCTTGAGGGTTTCAAATCCGTGCTGGCGCTGCGGGCGGAATTTCAAGGGCAGTGGGGCGGCAAAGCGCCCGCGCCGGATCGGTACATTGATCTCGGTTATTACGGGCGTGCGCTCAAGATGATGGATGGGAAGTAAGGGGCGGGTAGTTCGGTACCGCGAATCAGTCGTGCATCGAGCGCGGCCACGCTAAAGGAAAATCATGCGACAAGAATCTATTTTCTCTATTGCTTCTGCGTTCAACGGTGACGCTGTTGGAGAAGATCACCCGCGACTATCTGTAGGATGGGTGAAACCCATCGCGCGGCCGCGCTTGCGTGATGGGTTTCACCCATCCTACAGACTGGCAGGAACGTTGTTGGCCCTGCTGGCGACCAGCACGGCAGCACAAACCTACCCGCAACGCCCCGTACGCCTGGTAGTCGCCGTCGCCGCGGGCGGCAGCACCGACATCATGGCGCGCTTGATTGGCGCGAAACTCGGTGAGCGCATCGGGCAGCAGGTGGTGGTGGACAACCGGCCCGGCGGCAGCAGCATTATCGGCAGCGATATCGTGGCCAAGGCGCAGCCCGATGGGCACACGCTGCTGATGGCATCCGGCTCGTTCGGCACGGTCAGCAGCCTGTTTAAAAAATTGCCGTTCGATATCGAAAAAGATTTATCCCCCGTTTGCCTGCTGGCGACTTCGCCGTACGTGCTGGTGGTGCAACCGACGCTGCCGATCAAATCGGTGGCGGATTTAATCAGCTACGGCAAGGCCAACCCCGGCAAGTTGAATTACGCCGGTTCCACGCCCGGCTCGTTGCAACGGCTGGCGGGTGAGTTGCTCAAACGCACCGCAGGCTTTGACATGATCTACGTGCCGTACAAAGGCACGGGCCAGTTGATGCCCGATTTGCTCGGTGGGCGGCTGCATGTGGCGTTTGATAACGTGCTGATCCTCACGCCGTACATCCGCAGCAACACGCTGCGCGCGATTGGTGTCACCAGCGCGAAACGCTCGGTGTTGTTTCCGGAATTGCCGACCATTGCCGAAACCGGCGTGCCGGGATTTCACGCGGTGGGCTGGTTCGGCATTTTTTCCACCGGCAAAACGCCGCAGCCGGTGGTGGATAAATTAAACGCAGCACTCGTCGCCATCATGAAAGAGCCGGAGATGCGCGAGCGCTTGATCGCGCAAGGCGCGGAGCCGCTCGGCGGCACGGCGGATGAGCTGCGCAAATATCTCGCCGGTGAAATCGCGAAATGGGGCAAGGTGATCCGCGACGCGGGCATCAAGGCGGATTAATTGTAACTACTTGTTTTTAAACATTATTTTTATGAAACATTCTTCATGAGCAATTTTTCCAGACTATTCAATCCGCGCGGCGTGGCCATCGTCGGCGCCACCGAAGACACCGTCCGCGCCGGCGGCCAGGCGCTCGACGCGATCACGCGCAACGGCTACGGCGGCGGCATCTTTCCGGTGAATCCGAACTACGACACGCTGATGAATCGGCGCTGTTATCGCGGCATCGCCGATATTGACCAGCCGTGCGACGTGGCGGTGATCGCCATACCCGCCAAACACGTGCCCGGCGTGATTGAGCAGTGCGGTGCCAAAGGCATACCGTTTGCCATCGTGCTGGGCGGCGGGTTCCGCGAAACCGGCCCCGAGGGCGTGGCCAACGAAGAACGCATGCTGGAGGTCGCGCGCAAGAGTGGCGTGCGCATCGTCGGCCCCAATTGCCTGGGGCTGGTCAACGTTCACCAAAAAGTCTTTGCCGGTTTTGGCAGCATTACCAAGCCGCCGATGTTGAAACCCGGCCCGGTGTCGGCGGTGATCCAGAGCGGCGGCTTCGGCAACAGCGTGGTGATACAAACCGGCGGCGCGCGCGTGGGGTTTCGCTACGTGGTGGCGAGTGGCAACGAAAGCGACATCCAGGCGCCGGAACTCATCAATGCGTTTGTCGATGACCCCGAAACCAAAGTGATACTGGTGTATCTCGAAGGGGTGGCCGATGGCCGCGCGCTGATGGCGGCGGCGCGGCGCGCACTCGCGGCGGGCAAGCCGGTTATCGTGTTAAAGGCGGGTAATACGCAACAGGGACTGCGCGCGGCGGCGTCGCACACCGCCAACCTCACCAGCAGTTACGACGTGTTTCGCGCGGCGTTCAAACAATGCGGCGTGATCGAGGTGGTGGATACCCACGAGGCCGGTGACTACGCGCAGTGCTTCGCGGCGGGGCGCGTGGCGCGGGGCCGCAACGTGGTGGTGATGGGCGGCTCCGGCGGTTCCGCCGTGGCGTTTTCGGACGCCGCCGATGAAGTGGGGATCAAGCTGGTGCCGCTCTCCGATAAAACCATGGCGGTGCTGCGCGAGAATCTGCCCAACGTGGCCTCGCTGGAAAACCCGGTGGATTACGCGGCAGGTTTTATCAGCGACAAAAACGCGCCCAAATATTTAAACGCGCTCAACGCAGTGCTCGCCGACCCGGACGTGCATCAGGTCGGCATGCTGCTGGCGACCACCACGGGCCGCACCATGTACAACGGCGTTGATGGCGTGGTGCAGGCGCTGAAAAACAGCGACAAGCCGGTGATGCTGTTCTGCTCGGTGCCGTACTCGGCGGGGCCGGAGGCGTTTGACATGATCGAGGCGAACCACATCCCGATGCAGCCATCGCCACGCCGCGTGGCCTATGCAATGGGCAAGCTCGCGGATTATTACGACGCCCTGCAACAACGCGATCGCCTGTGTAATCCGCCGCAACCCAAGGCGCGCGCATTGCCGCCGTTACCCACGGGTGCGGCGACGCTGGATGAACACGAGAGCAAAAACGTGCTGCGCGCGTTTGGCATCCCGGTGACGCAAGACGTACTGGTGGCAACGAACGTGCTGGCGGCGCCAGGCGCTGCCGCGCCCGCCAACGTGAACTTCCCGGTGGCGGTCAAGGTGGCGTCACGCGACATCGCGCACAAATCCGACATCGGCGGCGTGCGGCTCAACGTGCAGGACAAGACGCAACTGGATAAAGCGATGGCCGAGGTGCTCGCCAACGCCAAACGCGCCGCGCCGCAAGCGAAGGTAGCCGGCGTTCTGGTGTCCGAGATGATTACCGACGGCCTCGAAACCATCGTCGGCGTGGTCAACGATGCCTGCTTTGGCCCGGTGGTGGCGTTTGGCTTGGGTGGCATTCTTGCCGAGACGATCCGCGACGTGACGTACCGCGTGGCGCCGTTCGACAAAATCGAAGCGCTCTCCATGGTGCGCGAAATACGCGGCGCGAAACTCTTCGACGGTGTGCGCGGTCAACCCGCGCGCGACATGGATGCGCTGGCGGACTTGCTGGTGAAGGTGTCGGAAATGGCCTGGCTCATGCGCGAGCGCGTGGCGGAGATGGATATCAACCCGGTGCTGGTGCGACCCATGGGTAAGGGCGTGGTGGCGGCGGATGCGCTGGTGGTGTTGAAGTGAAGTAGTTGTGGCTTAATGATTTCTTCTGCAGTGGACATCAAATGAGCACCTACCTTTACACTTGGAATCCCAATCGTTGGAAATGGCTGGATCAGGCAGAGGCAATCTATCGAGTGAATAACGGAGAGCCGTACGATATGTATTGGAGCTGCGGAAACACAAAGAAAATCGCTGTTGGCGACACATTCCTGCTCATGATGCTTGGTATCGAGCCGAAAGGGATCGTCGGGTGCGGCTATATATCGTCAAGCCCTTACTTACTGAGGCACTGGGACTCGAATAAGGCCGAGCAAGGTTTGACTGCCCTGCGAACCGATCTTCTGTTTAAGGCGCTCGCCGACAAACCAATTGTCTTGTTGGCCCAGCTCTTGGAACGGTACCCAAGCTACAGATGGACGCCGGAAGCGGGTGGGTTAACAGTTCCTGAGCCAATTGCCAGCGAGGTGCTTTCTGAAATTCAAAACAGTGCAAACTTCGGCTTTTCACCTATTTCACCTCCAGAGGTCAAGTTGTACGCCGATGGAAAGCCCAGGACTGTGACGATCAAGACCTATGACAGGAGCCCTAGAGCGAGGCAAGCTTGCATTGAGCATTACGGGTACAACTGCAGCGTGTGCGGATTCAACTATGCGCAAGCTTACGGCGACATCGGCGCCCTCTACATAGAGGTCCACCACCTGCGACAGGTGGCCGATACCGACGAGGAAATCCTTATCGATCCAATCGTAGATCTACGTCCAGTTTGCGCAAATTGCCACCGTATGCTTCATAAACGTAGGCCCCCATTATCAATTGAGGAGCTACTCGCGCATAAGTCTACGCTGCCGCCAATGTAGCCCGCGTAGGGCGTATTGCCCTTCGGTTAATGTGCCGTATGGGCGGTAAGCATATAGACATACGGCGCAATGCGCTGCGCTTATTGACGCCCTACGGTGTGCGGGTTACGTGGGGTATTCGCGTTCGCGTGCGCCCCACCTCACTCCACCCGTATCCCCGCCGCCTTAATCACCCGCGCCCACTTCGCAATCTCCGCCACCAGGTGTTTTTGAAACACCTCCGGGCTGCCGCCGATCGGTTTCGCGCCGTCGGTGGCGAGTTTTTGCCGCACGTCGGGTAGCGCAATCACTTTGTTGAGTTCACTGTTGATGCGCTGGATTACGGTCGCGCGCGTGCCCGTGGGCGCGAGCACGCCGTACCAACTGGTGGTGGCGTAATCGGCGGCGATGGCTTCGGCGACGGTGGGCAGTTCCGGCATCGCCGCCGGGCCCGAGGCTGAACGCGGGCGTTAACCGTTTCCGACCCTTGATTTATCCTTGGCGTAGTTCATATTCAGCGCTACAAATGTTGCGCCGTCGCTGTGCGGGATTTCCACCAGTATGTGATAGGCGCGAACACGGTCTTTGGTGAAGCCGTAATCAAGCACCGCAAAGGATTCGACGTCCTCGACGTTAAACAACTGGCCGCTGTAAAACACGCTGGCCTTGTCGCGCGCAAAATCGCTGCCGATCAGGCGATAGGTGGCCGGGTCGGCTTGCGACACCTTGACGATGCGTTTGCGCTTGATGCTCCAGTATTTCTTGCTGTCGCGCGAGGTATCGCAGTAATAAACGTGGGCGCGATCCTTGGCGTCGTTTTCTCTCAAGGCCTCGAAGCTTGCGCCGTCGCTGTCCTTGATCGGCGTTTCGCGGTAGTAGCCGGTGCGATCATCGCGCGCAAAGGTTTTGTTGAGGGAATTGAAATTGACCGGCGCGGTTTCGGCGTAGATCTGAACCCCGGCATAAAACCACTTGCCGCCTTTTTTGTAATAGGCGGATTCATCGCTGTTGCCGCAGCCGAAGAGTAAGGAAAGCAGCCCCATGAGGAGTAACGTCGGTATTGCCTTGGTGTATGAGCGTTATTTTCCCAACAGCGAAGCATTCTATCACTCACGCTCGCAGGCTATAATCGCGACTTCTCTTAGGCAAATCAGTCATGGACGAACAACTGCGCAAAGCCGCGCGCGATTACCACCGCCTGCCCACGCCGGGCCAAATTTCCA
>CAMDDY010000173.1 GCA_945893125.1 Bordetella parapertussis | reverse complement strand
TTAACGTGATGTCGGCGCAGACCATCGACAAGATTTCCGGTCTGGTGGCGGTCAATTCATTGATGGCGATGGCGGGCGGCACCATCGCGGCGCTGGCGCTCGGCCGCAACGATCCGGGCTTTGTGCATAACGGGCCGCTCGCGGGCCTGGTGGCGGTGTGCGCGGGTTCGGACGTGATGCACCCGCTGGGGTCGCTCGCGACGGGCGCGGTGGCGGGCGCGCTGTTCGTGTTCATGTTCACCCTGACGCAGAACCGCTTGAAAATCGACGACGTGCTCGGTGTGTGGCCGCTGCATGGCTTGTGCGGCGCGTGGGGCGGCATTGCCTGCGGTATTTTTGGACCCAAGAGCATGGGCGGCATGGGCGGCGTGAGTATGGGCGCGCAATTGATCGGCACCGGTTTGGGTATCGCGGTGGCGCTGGCGGGTGGCGCGATTCTCTATGGCGCGCTCAAGGTCACGATGGGATTGCGCCTCACTGAAGAAGAGGAATTCGAGGGTTCCGATCTGAGCATACACAAGATCAGTGCCACACCGGAGCGCAGCGGATGGTAGGTGTATGTAATCGCGGATAGATCAGTACCGCAAAATACAAACGCGCTTCTTCTACAAAGCGCGTTTTGTTTTTGGGTTGCCGGAAATTATCTAGCGGCAGCCAAACGCCCAGTTGCCGGCAAGATCGCCGACCGCAGCGACGACCATGCCCAGACACACCACGAGTAACGCGGTGCGCGCGGCCTTGAGCAGATCGCCCCGCAGCACAACTTCGTCACTGACTTCCGGTTGCTTGCGGATCACATTCCAGCCGATGATCAGCGTGGCGACCAGCACTGAAATGGCGCTGACCCTGGAAAGAATATCCCACGAACAGTTCTGCCACGCGAATCGTCCCGCCATTAGCAGGACGACCATGAGCACATAGAGTACGATGAGATGGCGTTTCATAAGCTTATTGTAGCGTGTTGCAGGCTAATAGGTCACGGTGCCGGTCATGGCGATGGCACCCCCCGGCCCGGATGTCCACAGTTGCGCCGTGCCGCCATCCGCCGAGGGGATGCCGCCGACGGTGAGTTTTTCATTGTGAAACAACGGACTGACCGCGCGGTAATCGAGCTTGCGTACAGGTTTCCCGGCATTCCGGCGGCTTAAGTCGAGCAGCAACGTGGTTTGCAGCGGGCCATGCACGATCAGGCCGGGGTAACCCTCTTCCTTGCGGCAGTAGTCGATGTCGTAGTGGATGCGATGGGCATTGAAAATCAGCGCCGAATAGCGAAACAGCATCGCTTCATCGGGCATCACCTCGTGACGCCACACTGCGTTTGTCGGCGCGGGTTTTCCCGGCGGGATCGGCGCACCCGGCACGGCGGCATCGCGATACACAATGTCGTGCTCTTCGACTACCGCGACCTGATTTGATGCGCTCACCGTGTGACGCACGGTGACAAACACCAGATTGCCGCTTTTACCCGACTTGGGTTCGACTGACAAAATTTCCGATTCGCGCGCGAGTTTCTCGCCGATCCGGATCGGACGGCGAAAATCCAGCCGCCCGCCAGCCCACATGCGGCGCGGCAAACTCACCGGCGGCAGAAACGCGCCGCGTTTCGGGTGGCCGTCATGCGCGAGTTCGCGCGCGAGTGCGGTTTCCAGAAAATATGACCAATGCCAGCCGTTGGGAATGGCATCGCCCTCGCGCGGCGGCGGATCATCGCGATCGAGTGTGGCAGCCATGGCGGCTATCGGCCATGCGGTGGCGAGGTCGTGATGGGACTCCTTGCGGCCTACCCACTGGCGCAGATGCTCTAACGAATCTGTCATAAAATACTCAATATAAACATATAGTTATATTACTTCTTCGCTTTGCCGTAATAGGCTTTTTCGACCGTCTCGCGCTCGATGCGGTAATAGTCTTCCAGACCAATCAGCGTTTCGATATCGTGGCGCGCGGTGATCCATTCCGTCGGCGTCATGCCGGTGTAGTCGCCAGTTTTTTTCAGTTCCAGCAACGCCTGGCGCATGAAGTGAAACTGCACGCCCACCGACAGAATCGCGTCGATGCAGCCGGCGTAGCCCATGTCCTGCAACTGCGCGTTGGAATACAGCGGGCGCTTGTCGCGATTGCCGCGGCTTTGCACATACACCATCGGCAGCTTGCATGCCTTGGGCGCGTCGATGGTTTCTTTGTCGTTGCGCGGGAAAATGAGGCCCATGTCGGCGCCGGCATCGCGCGCGACGAGCATGCGTTTCACAGCCTCTTTGTAGCCTTGCTCGCGGCAGGCATCCGAGCGCGCGATGATGACAAAATCCGGATCGGATTCATCGCGCTGCGCGCAGGCAAGCTTGATCTTGTCGCGATACTCATTGAGCGGAATATTGTGCGCGACATAGGTGTGATAGTGCGCCCGCTTCGGGAACAACTGGTCTTCGATATGCACGCCCGCAATACCGGCGCGTATGCATTCGCGAATCGTGCGCATGGTGTGCAGCGGCTCGCCCCAGCCTGCGCCGGCGTCCATCACCACCGGAATCTTCAGACCGTTGGCGATATCGCTGGCGACGCGTATCTGCTCGCTCATGGTCAGTTGCGGCTCGCTGATCGCCGTGCTACCGCCAGTGACAAAGCCGCCCACGTACAGACTTTTGAAGCCGACGCTTTCGATCAGCCGTCCGGTGAGTGCGTCATGCGCGGTGGGCAGTTCCAGAAATTTTCCTGACTTGACGAGTTTACGCAGTGCGGTGCTGGCGCGGTACATGATATGGATTCCTTGGTGGATTGAAGCAGGGTGACTGAATTTTACAGCAGGAAAGCACGCACGGAGTCGGCGATAAGCTTTAAGTTGAGCGCGACGATTAACACCGTCATCATCCATGCAACACACGTCAACCATCGCGGGCTTGCCAGCGCGCCCATTTTCGCGCGGTCGCTGGTAAATTTCACCAGCGGGATCACCGCGAACGGCAATTGCAGACTCAGGATCACTTGTGACAACACCAGCAGTTGCGCCGTGCCCGACGCGCCGTAGTGCAGCGTAACGACCATCGCGGGAATCACGGCAATCAGCCGCGTGATCAAACGCCGCAGCCAAGGCCGCAGGCGGATATCGAGAAAACCTTCCATCACGATCTGCCCGGCGAGCGTGCCGGTGATGGTCGAATTTTGTCCGGATGCGAGCAGCGCCACCGCAAACAGCACGCTGGCCGCACCTGCCCCCAACAAGGGTGCGAGCATTTTGTGCGCATCCTGAATCTCGGCGACCTGCGTGTGGCCGTGCGCGTGAAAGGTGGCGGCGGCGACAATCAGAATCGCGGCGTTGATCAGCAGCGCGAAGGCGAGCGCGAGGGTCGAGTCAATGGTGGCGTAGCGTATCGCCTCGCGCCGGCCGGCCACGGACTCATCGACGTCACGCGTTTGCACCAGCGCCGAATGCAAATACAGGTTGTGCGGCATCACCGTCGCGCCGAGGATGCCGATGGCGATGAACAGCATCGCGGGATTCGTGACGATTTCCGGTGGCGGCACAAAACCGGCGGCGACCTTGGCCCATTCCGGATTCGATGTGACGACCAGATAAACAAAGCAGCCGCCGATCACCAGCATCAGCGACACGATCAGCGCTTCCATATAGCGAAAGCCGCGCGCCTGTAACATCAGGATCAGCAGCACATCGGCCACGGTAATCACCACGCCCCACGCGAGTGGCAGGCCGAACAGCAGGTTGAGCGCAATGGCGGTGCCGATGATTTCCGCGAGATCGGTGGCGCAGATGGCCAGTTCCGCCAGCAGCCACAAGCCAAACGACACCGGCGCGGAATAGTGATCGTGGCAGGCTTGCGCCAGATCACGTCCGGTGGCGATGCCCAGCCGCGCCGACAGCGACTGCAACACCATCGCCATCAGGTTGGCGAGCAGCACGACCGACAACAGCGTGTAGCCAAACGCCGAGCCGCCGGCAATCGCGGTGGCCCAGTTGCCGGGGTCCATATAGCCTACCGCGACCAGGTATCCGGGGCCGGCAAACGCGAACATTTTGCGCGCCACGCTGGCGCCGCGCGGCACGGCTATCGAGCGATAGACTTCCGGCAGCGTGCTGGCCTTGCGCGGATGGCGCCACGCGGTGTTGTGGGTAGCATCCGTGTCATTGGTGTCTTGCGTTGTCATGGTGTGGTGATTTTGACGCGGCCTGCGGTTTTGCGCCAGCGCATCCGCGCGGATTCGGTGTGCGCGACGTGGAAAGTCCGTATCGCATGTGCGCGAACGTCACGGCAAGACACAGGATAGATTGACGATGAGCAGGCGGGACGATACATTGGTCTTCCGCAAAAATCGCAGGACATGGTTGCACACGCATGATGGATTCCGGTTTGCTTTTATGTCGCGGGCTGATTGCAGTGATGGCCACTGCGGCGCCAATGGTCAGCGTTTACGCGGCGGGCCTGCCGGGTTATCCGGTCAAGCCGCTGCGGCTGGTGACAGGCTCCGCACCCGGCGGCGGTTCGGATATGGTGGCGCGCACGCTCGCCGAGAAACTGACGGAACGTTTGGGTCAGCAGGTGCTGGTGGACAATCGCCCCGGCGCCGGCGGCGCCATCGGCGCGGACGTGGTGGCGAAGGCGAATCCGGATGGTTACACGCTGCTGATCAACACCGGCAGCGCGATCGCAGTAAACCCCGCGTTGCAAACGCAACCGTACGACGTGAAGCGTGATTTCGCGCCGGTGATGCAGGTGAGCCGCGCGCCATTTGTGCTGGCGGTGAATCCGGCGCTGGCGGCAAAAACGACGAATGAATTGATCCAGTTGGTCAAGGCCAACCCGAAGAAATACAGCTACGCGTCGTCGGGCATGGGCGCCATGTCGCATCTGGCGATGGCGTTGTTTGCAAACACAGCCGGTTTGAACGTGGTGCATGTACCGTATCGCGGCAGCGCGCCGGCGGCGTTTGATCTCATCGCCGGCCAGGTGCAACTGGCGATGAACAATATCGTGCCGACCCTGCCGCATGTGAAGTCGGGCAGGCTGCGCGCGCTGGGCGTGAGCGGTCCGCTGCGCTCACCCGTGTTGCCCGAAGTACCGACAGTGGCGGAAGCGGCGTTGCCCGGTTACGAGGCCATGCAGTGGTACGGCGTGTTGCTGCCGGCGAAGGTGCCGCGCAATATCGCGGAATTCCTGCATAAGGAAATTACCGCGGTGCTGCAAATTCCGCTGGTGCGCACGCGGCTGACAGAGGAGGGCGGTGATGTCGTCGGTGGTTCGCCGGAGCAGTTTGCGGCGTATATCGCGCTTGAGACCGAGAAGTGGGCGAAGGTGGTGAAGGCGGCGGGGGTGAAGGCGGAGTAGCGCGGGTGGACAGCCATGTTGCGGCAGGATTTGCCCGGTCAATTATCCTGCGTTTGTGAAAATACAATAATTGAAGGATAATTATCCTGCGTTCTTATTTTTTTGATAAATGCAGGATAATCCATGGTTCCGTTCAACGACGAGCAGCAGCGGCTCCTCAATAACCTCGCGCAGTACTACGAAGTCTGGCGCGGACACGCGCGGCGTATGCGCGGTGAATTCGATTACCGTCTGCAATGGAAAACCGTTGCCGGCAAGGACTATCTCTACAAAATCGTGGATCGCAAGGGCAACGGCACCTCGCTTGGTGCGAAATCCGCTGCTAACGAGGCGGAATATGCGCGTTACACCGCCGCACGCGAGCAATCACGCGCCGGCGAGCGTGCGGCAAAATCCAAACTCATCGTTGCAGGCAGCCTGTATCGTGCGCTGCGGCTTCCCGTGATTGCGAATCCCGCAGCAGCGATCCTGCGTGAAGCCGATTTGCGCGGCATGCTGGAAGGCGCGCTGTTGGTAGTCGGTACCAACGCGCTGGCGGCGTATGAACTCGAAGCCGGCGCACGCTTTGCCGCCGGTCTGGATGCAACCGAAGACTTTGATTTATCGTGGGCAGGCGACGGCGCAACCACGCTTGCCTTGCAGGGCGCCGCGGAGCGGGGAGTATTTGATCTGTTGAAAGCCGTGGACGAAACCTACACCGTGAACACCGAACGCAAGTTTCAGGCGCGCAATCGCGGTGCGTACTCGGTCGAGTTGTTGTGTTCGCCTGACGCCGTGAATCGTCTTGCGACCGGCGAAAAATTGCTGCCGCTATCCTTACCGTCGCAAGCGTGGTTGTTGGCTGGAAAGCCCGTCAGTCAGGTGGTGTGCGCACGCAACGGCGCCTGCGCGCGCATCACTGCGCCCGATCCGCGCCTGTACGCATTGCACAAGCTGTGGTTGTCACAGCAGAAAAGCCGCGAGCGCTCAAAACGCGGCAAGGATCAGGCGCAGGGTGAAATACTGCTCAAGGCGATTGCGGCTTATATGCCGCACTACCGGCTGGATAAGGTTTTCGTGCGCCGGTTGCCGGATGCGCTACGCGAATATCTTCCAGGCGCGGGCCTGTAGCTGCGATTGTGCGCGAGTTTTGTTGGGCTGAACGAAGAGAAGCCCAACACCAATGGCGCGATGCAAATCCACTGCCGGTATATATCGACCTGCGTTTGTGTTGGGCTTCGCAAGCTCAGCGCCAACCTGCCCGTGCTGAATTATTGTAGGGCGGAAAAGCGCAGCGTCTTCCGCCATGACGGACTCCCACTGAAAGATTGTCGGCGGAAGGCGCTGCGCTTTTCCGCCCTACACCCTGCGCTCAATAGTGTGACTTAAAGCTGATGGCGTCCCGCTTGGCGAGCTCTTCCAGATCGATATAAGAACGCTTGGTCGTTTTATCAACCGTAAATTGCAGCTTCTTGTTCGACTCGGTGGAGCCGCGGATTGCCAGTAGTTCGAGTGATTCTTTTACCTCCCACTCGTGCGCGCCGGCAATACCGGGTGGGCAGTAGAGAAACGATCCGGCGCTGACTTCATATTCCTTTCCTTCGATGTCGCGCACGATGGCGTGACCGGAGAGGATGTAATAAAACGCTTCGATCGGGTGCCAGTGCAGTTCTTCTTTCGAGCCGGGGGTGTAGCTCGCGTGGCCGACGCGCAGGCGGTCGGTGGGGATTTCCGGGCAGCCGATGAGGCGCCGCATGCTCTGCTCGGGAATGACGCCTTCGGCGCCCTTGATTTGTTTGACGTTGACGACTTTGAGGGTGGATTTGACTTCCATTGCGTGGCTCCTTTATTCGTGAGGCGTGAGGTGTGAGGCGTGGGGAGAAAAACCACCACGCGGAGGGGTTACGCCTCACCCCTCACGCCTAACGCCTCACGCTGTCAAGACGCGTAGCTCGGATCAATCCGATCGAGCTTCCGCAGCAGCGATGGCCATTCGAGCAAGCCGCGGCGGCGTTGCGTGCCGGTTTTGCTGAAGCCGGCGTAAGTGGATTGCACCACTTCGTCGGGCGGCAACTGGATTTCGGTGCCGCACGAAAGCGTCATCACCTGCAACTGGCACGCGCGCTCCAGCCGATAGTGGTTGTTGAAGCATTCGGCGATGGTGTCGCCGACGGTTAAGAGACCGTGATTGCGCAGGATCATCGCTTCGCAATCGCCGAGCGATTGCACCAAGCGTTCACGCTCATCCAGCCGCAGCGCCGGGCCTTCGTAATCGTGATAGGCGATCTGGCCGAAACGCATGGCGCTTTGCGCGATCGGCAGTAGGCCTTGTTTGTGCGCCGAAACCGACATGCCGGCGAGCGTATGCGTGTGAATCACGCAATCAACATCGTGACGCGCGCTATGCACCGCGCTGTGGATCACGTAGCCCGCCTGATTGACGCCGTAGTCGGTGGCGTTGAACAGCACCTTGCCGTCGAGATCGATTTTAATCAGGCTCGACGCGGTGACTTCCTCATACAGCATGCCGTAGGGGTTGATGAGGAACTCGTTGTTGGTGCCGGGGATGCGCGCAGAGATGTGATTGGCGATCATCTCCACCATGTCGTACTCGGCCATCAGGCGGTAACACGCGGCGAGGTTGACGCGGACTTCCCATTCTTCCGGGCTGACTTGTTCGCGCACGGGTTTATGGATTTTTGCTGTGGGAGCGTTCATGGGTTTCTCCTGTGCTCAATGGATTCCCTCCCTTGCGCGTGTATTTCGCGCGGGGGAGGGTTAGGGTGGGGGCGGGTTTGCTGTCGCTGGCCCCCATCCCAACCTTCCCCCGCAAGCAGGGGAAGGGGTTTCTTGGTTTATCAGCCAGCCTTAACCGCTTTACCCGCCGTAGTGCCTGACAACTTCCCAAACACCGCGCCGGAAGTCAGTCCCGTGCCGCCCGGATAGTTGTGATAGAAAATGCCGCCGACCAGTTCGCCGGCTGCATACAGGCCTTTGATCGGCGTGCCGCCGGTGTCCTCAACTTGCCCTTCGGTCGCCGGATCAACGCTGATTTTCAAACCGCCGAAGCTGAACGTCACGCCGCAGGTGACCGCGTACGCTTCAAACGGCGCGGTGTCCACGGTGTTGGCCCAGTTGGTTTTGTTGATCGGCAAGCCTTCGGTGCGGCGGCCGTCTTTGATCGCCATGTTGAATTCTTTGTCGTGCTGCACGGCCTTGTTGTATTCGGTGATTTCGCGCAGCGCGGCTTCCGCGTTCACGCCGTCCATCTTTTTGCACAGTTCTTCGAGCGTGGTGGCGGTGACTTTGGTGACACGCTTGATGCGGTACTCGTCGCGCAGGGCGGGGATGATTTTTTTATCGAATACCTGCCACGCGAACATGCCGGGCTGGTTCAAAATCACCTTGCCGTACTTGGCGTAGGTGTAATTGCGGAAATCCGCGCCTTCGTCGCAGAAGCGCTTGCCGTCGGCGTTGATCATGATGCCCCACGGGTAGCTGTGCTTCTGGAACTGATCGCCCACCGCCAGGTCGCCAAATGGCGGCGAGTTGCGGTCCCAACCCACCGCGTGACAGCCGGACCAGTGGCCATACGCCATGGCGCCGATATCGAGCGCCATTTTGATGCCAAGGCCGGTGTTGTAACGGGTGCCGCGCACGTGCGCCAAATCCCAGCCGGGGCCGAGGTATTGCGCACGCATGGCTGCGCTGGATTCAAAACCGCCGCAGGCGAGAATTACCGCCTTGGCTTTGATTTCGATATTTTTGCCTTTATGACGCGCGCGCACGCCAAGCACATTGTTGTCGCTGTCGGTCAACAGCGAGATGGCGGGCGTTTCATAAAAAATCTTGATGCCGTCGCGTTCGCAGGCTTTGTGTTCGTTGGCGACCAAACCTTCGCCGCCGCCCCAGGTTTCCGCCGCGAGGCCACCCCAGAATTTGTAACGCGTGTTGTTGTCGACTTTGTACGATTGGCGGCCATAACTCGCCTGGAACTTCACGCCTTTTTTGCGCAGCCACACGATGGTGTCAAAGCTGCGGCGTATCAACATTTCGCACAGGTCGGGGTCGGTCTGTTCCTGCGTGATGCGCGCCATGTCGTCAAAATACGCATCGGTGGAATAGGAGCCGTAGTCGTGGGTTTTCTTTTCTTCTTCGGTAAGCTCGGGAATGATCTCGGCGAGTTCATCCACGTTGTTGAATACCACGCGCATCAGTCCGCCGGTGTAGCGGCTGTTGCCGCCGCAATCATCGATGGGGGCGGCTTCGAGCATGATGACGGTAGCACCTTGTTCGCGCGCGGCGAGTGCTGCGCAGGCGGCAGCGTTACCT
>CAMDDY010000172.1 GCA_945893125.1 Bordetella parapertussis | reverse complement strand
GCGGGCATCAAGGCGGAGTAACCCCGTATTGCCACGTGCTATTTGATCTGCGATGACACTACCCACCGCCAAAACCACCGCTTTCGTCAACGGCCTCGCCCGGTCGTTCATCCTGCTGGGGGTGCTGTCAACGCTGCTGGTGGCGGTGCAATACACCTTATTCGCTCACGTGATTCCGATGGCGCCGCTGCGTGCCGCCATCACCGACGCGATCAGCCTGAAACTGATGCCGCCATCGGCACTGACGCTATTGCAGCATCTGCCCAATATTCTCATCGCGCTATTCATCGCCAGCGTGCTGACGCTACTGGTGTCAATTGCGCTGCTAAAACGCAAGAACTGGGCGCGCATCGCCTTCGCGTGGATCATGATTGCGACGGCGCTGCTCCACCTCGCAGGGTTGTTGCTGCCGTTCTACTTCGCGCATGATTTTTCAAATGCCATCAACAGCATGCCGCCGGAAGTACGCGGTGTCGCAAACGGCATGGCCAAATTGCTCTCGGTAACGAGCATGGTGATGGGTATCGCATTTGGTGTCGCCTTTGCGTGGATTGCCAAGCGACTTTTTTCAGCGGAGATTGCACAGGCGTTTTGTGCGCGTCCAGCAGCTCCGGATTTACCGCTCAATCCGCTTTCGCCCCCGAAGCCTTAACCGCCGGCCCCCACTTCGCCAGTTCGTCGCGGATGAATTTGGCGAAATCCTCCGCCGTATTCGGCGTGGCGGCGTCAATGCCGGCGCCGGCCATGCGGTCTTTTACATCTTGCATACCGAGCGCGCGATTGGTTTCGCTGTTGAGTTTCGCCGCAAGCGGTTTGGGCAAACCCGCCGGCGCCATCATGCCGTACCAGATGGATGCCGCGACTTGCGGATAGCCGACTTCTTTCATCGTCGGCGCATCGGGAAACATCGCCAGGCGATTCGGACTGATCGCCGCCAGCACACGCGTGCGGCCGGATTTGATATGCGGCAGATGCGGTGCGATGGCGTCGAACGCAAACGCCACTTGTCCGCCTGCGACATCGGTGGCGGCCGGGCCGCTGCCTTTGTACGGTACATGCTGAAGGTTAACGCCGGTCGCGCTCTTGAATAATTCGCCGACCAGATGCGGCGCGCCGCCGGTGCCGGATGAACCAAATCCATAACCGCCTGACTTGGCTTTCGCCAGCGCCACCATCTCCTTGATCGATTTCACCGGCACTTGCGCGTTGGCGACAATGACCATGGGCATCGTCGCGGTGAGCGCGATGGTGGAAAAATCCTTAAGCGGATCGAACAACAGTTTTTGGTACACATGCGGCCCGATGCCGTGCGTGGTGATCGACGCCTGCAACAACGTGTAGCCGTCCGGCGCGGCTTTCGCCGCCAGCTCTGCGGCAATCTGTCCGCCGCCGCCGCCGCGGTTATCGACCACCACTGTTTGCGCCATCGACTCGCCGAGTTTTTGCGCCATCACGCGCGCCACCAAATCCGCCGCGCCGCCCGGCGGCACGGTGACAATCAAACGCACCGGGCGCGTGGGATACACCGCTCCCGCGCCGGTCGCCGCAGTTTGCTGCGCATGACTGGCCGCTAACGGCAACGACGTTAATAAAAATGCATTAAATATTTGTTTTTTAATACTATTTTTCATTATCGCCTCTGACGTTATCGCGGACTGTTCTGTGGCACACGGCACTTTGCACGGGATCGGATTCTATACGGGATTGCGCCGGACGCGTCTCGTAACGACGTGCCAAGGAGGGACAGTGGTAAAGTTTGGCATGCGCGTCACAGGAATACCACTATGGAAATCATAAAACTCCATCCCGAAATCGCCGCCGAAATACGCGGCGTCAGCATGGCCGATGTTGCCGGCAATGATGACGTATATCGCGCGGTGCGCGCCGCGTTTGAAGAACATTCGGTGCTGCTGTTTCGCGATCAGCCCACCGACGACGCGGTGCAGGTCGGTTACTCGGCAAAATTCGGCCCGTTGGAAACCGCGAAGGTCGCCTCGCTCGGTGAAGGCACGCCGTTTTCCATCCTCACCAATATCGATCCCGCCACGCGTGAACTGGTGCCGCCCACGCACAAAGAGGCGCTGCGTGCCAAAGCCAATCAACTGTGGCACACGGACAGTTCGTTCCGCCAAACACCCGCGCTGGCGTCGGTGTTGTCGGCGCGCACCATTCCCGGCGCTGGCGGCGAAACCGAATTCGTCTCGCAACGCGCGACATGGAATCGGCTGCCGCAAACGCTGCGCGTAAAGCTCTCCAACAGTTACGCGTGGCACAGCTATGCGCACTCGCGCGGCAAAATCGCGCCGGAACTCGCCTCGCAGCGCGAACAAAACGCGCTGCCGCCCGCGCTGTGGCGCATGCGCTGGCGTAACCCGGTGAATGGCCGCGACGCGCTCTACATCGCCTCGCACACCTACGCCATCGAAGGCATGTCGGATAACGAAGCGGCGACGCTGATCGACGAACTCACCGCGATTGCCACCGCACCCGGCCACGCCTACGAACACGTATGGCGCGCCGGCGACGTGATCATGTGGGACAACCGCGCCAGCATGCATCGCGGTCGGCCCTGGCCGCTGGACAAGCCGCGCTACATGATTCGTACCACGATAGCGGCGACGGATGCCGATGGGGTGGCGGCGTTACGACCGCCGCGGAAAGCGGTGTAGCCGACAAGAACAAGTAAAATATATATTAAAAACAAATAGTTATAAAATATTGCCCGTCCAATAAAACTGACGTACAATATTGGTTAAACATTGTTTTACCACTCTTTTTACTACCCTTTATTGCAGGAACGATCATGCTCAAATCGATCACCAAAGTCGGGAATTCGCAGGGTCTGATTTTCGACACTGCCTTGTGCGAACTAACCGGTCTGAAAACGGGCGATCAGGTCAATGTCACCGTGCATGATGGCGGCGCCATTACCCTCACCCCGATACGCAAATCCGCCGCGCCCGAAGTCGTCAACAACACGATACGCCAGACGGTCAAGGATTACGCCACCACGCTGCGGAAGCTGGCGTGAGCGGCACGCCAGACGACTGCATACATCTGGCCATTGCAAACATTGAGGAAATTCACGCTCAAGTCATCGCGCAATTCGGCGGACTCGCAGGCGTTCGCGATCATGGCCTGCTCCAATCCGCGATAGCCGCACCCCAGGCAACGGCATTCGGCGCGTCTCCGTTCGCCGACTTGATCGAAGTCGCGGCAGCGTACCTTTTTTACCTTTGCCGCAATCACCCTTTCCACGATGGCAACAAACGCGTTGCCATGGCTGCGTCTATCGTCTTCCTGCGCGTGAACGGCATTGAACCTGCGCCGGACAGTGACGCGTGGGAAACATTGATGCTGGAAGTGGCATCCTCCAAACTCGACCGGTTGCAAACCACCGAGCGCCTGCGTGCGCTGGTGATCGCGCCCCTTTGATTCAGCGGCAGCCCTCTTGAAAAACAAGACACTCGCCCCCCTCTCATCCCCGCTGCACCTACTCACCACCGTCTTCGGCCATCCCGCGTTTCGCGGCGCACAGGCCGAGATCGTCAATCACATTACCGGCGGCGGTGACGCGCTGGTGCTGATGCCCACCGGCGGCGGAAAATCGCTGTGTTATCAATTACCGGCGTTGCTGCGCGAGGGCACGGCGCTGGTGGTGTCGCCGCTGATCGCGTTGATGCAGGATCAAGTCGCGGCACTCAAGCAACTCGGCGTGCGCGCCGCGTTTTTGAATTCCGCGCTGGATGGGCAACAGGCCAACGCCGTGGAACGCGCATTACGTAGCGGCGAACTCGATCTGCTGTATGTCGCGCCCGAGCGCCTGATGATGCCGCGCATGCTGGAACTGCTGCACGAATCGCGCATTGCCTTGTTCGCCATCGACGAGGCGCATTGCGTGTCGCAATGGGGGCATGATTTCCGCCCGGAGTATCTGCAACTGTCGGTGCTGCACGAGCAGTTTCCCGAGGTGCCGCGTATTGCGCTCACCGCCACGGCAGACCCGCAAACGCGCGATGAAATCATCACCCGCCTCGCATTGACCGAAGCGCGTATTTTCGTCTCCAGCTTCGATCGCCCCAACATCCGTTACACCATTGTTGATAAAAATGACGCGCGCGCGCAACTGCTGCGTTTCATCAAGGACGATCACGCAGGCGACGCCGGCATTGTGTATTGCCTGTCGCGCAAAAAAGTCGAAGAAACCGCCGCGTGGCTCGCCACGCACGGCATACGCGCGCTGCCGTACCACGCGGGCATGGACACCACGGCGCGCGCCAAGCACCAAGCGCGCTTTCAGCAGGAAGACGGCATCGTGGTGGTAGCCACCATCGCCTTCGGCATGGGCATCGACAAACCCGATGTGCGTTTTGTCGCGCATCTCGATTTGCCCAAGAGCATCGAAGGCTACTATCAGGAAACCGGCCGCGCGGGGCGTGACGGCGCGCCTGCCGACGCGTGGATGGCCTATGGCCTGGGGGACGTGGTGCAGCAACAGCGCATGATCGACATGTCCGAAGGCGGCGAGGTGTTTAAACGCGTATTGCGCGTGAAGCTCGATGCGCTGCTCGGCCTGTGCGAAAGCGCCGGCTGCCGTCGCGTGCGCCTGCTGGATTATTTTGGCGAACCCAGCACACCGTGCGGCAACTGCGACAACTGCGTGGAGCCGCCGCAAACCTGGGACGCCACCGAGGCCGCGCGCAAGGCGCTGTCGTGCATTTACCGCACCGGGCAACGTTTCGGCGCGGTGCATCTCATTGACGTGTTGCGCGGCAAAACCACCGAGCGCATCACGCAATGGGGTCACGACAAGCTCACGGTATTCGGCATCGGCGCGGACATTGACGAAGCCACCTGGCGCAACGTGTTCCGGCAACTGGTGGCTTTGAGCTACGCCAGCCCCGATCACGAAGCGTATGGCGCGCTGCAACTCACCGACGCCAGCCGCGCCGTGTTGAAAGGTGAAGTCAATGTGGAAATGCGCCGCGTGGCGCCCGCGCGCAAGGAAAAATCGGTGAAGGCGCGGCGTGGCGCAAGCACTGCCACCCTTTCACCGTCCAATACGGCGTTGCTGGACAAACTCAAGGATTGGCGCTTCGTGGAAGCCCAATCACAATCGGTGCCCGCGTTTGTGATTTTTCACGACAGCACACTGGCGGGCATTGCTATCGCCAACCCGAAAACGCTGGACGAGCTATCGGGGATATCCGGCATCGGCGCGAAGAAGCTGGAGCGTTACGGAACAACGATCCTGCAATTGCTGCACGACGGCTGAGCTTACTTCCGATCGGGCCACTACGTTTGTTTGTGATGGGTTACGGCCTTCGGCCGTAACCCATCACAAACACAAGCAGTAACCCAACATCAATTGCTCACAACAAAAAACGCACCCTCACTCCACCCGCGCGCCACTGTCCTGCACCACGCGCGCCCATTTCACGGCCTCGACTTTCATGAAGTCGTAAAATTTTTCCGGCGGATCCTGAAACGCGATTTCGTGTCCCAGAACGCGGAAGCTTTTCTGAAGTTCTGCGTTCTTCAGCACGCGCAGTAGTTCGCCATGCACGCGCATCTGCAAATCGCGCGTCATGCCTTTCGGCCCCGCCATGCCGAACCACGCAACCATTTCATAGCCCGGCACGCCGGCCTCGGCGATGGTGGGCACCTCGGGTAGCTCCAGCGAGCGCTGCGCGCCGCTCACGCCGAGCGCGCGCAGTTTGCCGCCCTTGATGAATTGCAGCATGCCCGCGATACCGGGAAACCCCACCGTCACCTGACCCGCCAGCAAATCGGCCGTGGCGGGGCCGCTGCCGCGATACGGCACATGCGTCATCTGGATGCCCGCCATTTTGACGAACAACGCGCCGGTCAAATGTTGCGTGCCGCCATTACCCGATGAGGCGTAATCGATTTGATTGGGTCTGGCTTTTGCCAGCGCGATGATTTCCTTGATCGATTTAGCCGGCAGCGACGGATGCACCACCAGCACATTGGGCGCATTGGTGATCTGCGTAATCGGCGTGTAATCGTTGAGTGCGTCGTACGGCAGTTTTTTGTACAACGCCGCGCTGACAAAATGTGTGTTGCTGATCATGAACAGGTTGTGCCCGTCCGGCGGCGCCTTGGCGGCCGCTTCCGCGCCGATGGTTGAACCCGCACCCGGCCGGTTTTCAATCACCACTTGCTGCTTGAAGTTGTCCGACAAGCGCTGCCCCAGGATGCGTCCGGGCACATCCGCCGCACCACCCGCGGAAAACGGAATAATCAAACGCACCGGGCGCGTGGGGTAATTCTGCGCACCGGCATCTGGTGCGAGCGCGGCTGAAATCGCAATCGCGAATGTTATGTAACTAATTGTTTTTAATGAATATTTCATGCCATTCCTAATTTGATGATGCGCGAGCGCCGCATCATAGCAGACTCCGCCCGGCGCATCGTCGTCATAGTCATACTCGGCGCACAATTGGAAAGCCCCGCCGAAGCGGCACAAAGGAAAGCCCCGCCGAAGCGGGGCTTGTTTTGCCCATTGCGGGCACGCCCTCAGATTAACCAAGAGCACAGTGCCACCGAAGAGCGGCACACTCAGGTAACGGCCCCAACTAATACTACTGGCCGCACCAGAGAACGTTCGCTAGTCGGCTTTCACCGGCTCGCTCGCGGCGTGGCCGATATCCCGACGATCGCTGGGAATCTCCGCACATCACACCTGGCTAATGCTCCGCAAGGTGCGCAACACCACGCGTTCTCTGTGTGTATTTCTACGCCTCCCACGGAGAATTGCAACGACGAACAGATGAGATTTTTGATCCGCATCAAACTTTGATTACGCGAATGCTTACAGTGCATTCATGCGCAATCTGAACAGTGCGGTGCAAGCAGATGAATCACCAGCAAAATTCGCTACGCCACACCACGCCACACCAACCGCATCAATTCAGCTTGTGCGGCGGGATACCCTGCGCCTGCGGCGGCATGGCGAAATCCGGATCGATCGCAAGCCGGAGATCCCAGTCGCTCTGCGACACCGCGTCCACCACCAGTTTGGAAATCATGTGCAGCAGCTCCGCGCTGACCACGATATCGATGCCCTGCCCCTGCTCGGGTTGTACGCTCAACACCTGCTGCTTATCGGCATTCTGCCGGGCGGTAATTTTCGACAACAACACCGGCTCGGCGCCCAGCGGCAATGCACTCGCCGCTTCTTCGTATTTTTTGCCGAAGTCGCCGCCGCGCACAGCATCCGCGTGCTGAAACCCCATCATCGCGCGGCGCACACTTTCGTCGCCATGCACCGCCGCGACGGGATCGCGTTCCAGCATTTTAATCAGCATCGTCCACAGCAGCTTGACGTAACGCCGCGTCATCCAGAAACGAAACTCGGCCTGATCCGACGTCGATACCCGCAGCAGAATGCGATCCTGCAGCTTGTCGTACGCCATTTGTATCTGATGAATATTCATGAGCGACGAGCTTACCGCCCGGCTCGCGCGGCGTAAAGCGCCAACGCCGCCCGTGGCATCAGTGCAACACGGCCTTGTCGAAGGTGAACGCCCCGCTTTTACTCACATCCACGCGAATCGCATCCTTCGCCGCAAAGCGCCCTTCCAGAATGGCTTTCGACAGCGGATTCTCCAACTGCGCCTGGATCGCGCGCTTCAGCGGTCGCGCGCCGTAGATCGGGTCGAAGCCCGCGCTGGCGAGTTCGCGCAGCGCTGCATCGCTAACGTCGATTTTCATATCCATCGCCGCCAGACGTTTTTCGAGGAAGCCGAGTTGTATCTTCGCAATCGACGCGATGTGTTTTTCATCCAACCCATGAAACACCACGATCTCATCAATACGATTGATGAACTCCGGACGGAAATGCGCCTTCACTTCGCCCAGCACCGCGAGCTTGATCACCTGGTAATCGTCGCCCTGCATTTGCTGGATCATGGGCGAACCCATGTTGGAAGTCATCACGATCACCGTGTTTTTGAAATCTACCGTGCGCCCCTGGCCGTCGGTCATGCGCCCGTCGTCGAGCACTTGCAGCAGCACGTTGAAAACGTCCGGATGCGCCTTTTCGATTTCGTCGAGCAGGATTACCGAGTACGGCTTGCGGCGCACCGCTTCGGTCAGATAGCCGCCTTCTTCGTACCCCACGTAGCCCGGCGGCGCGCCGATCAGCCGCGCCACGGAATGTTTCTCCATGAACTCCGACATGTCGATGCGAATCAGATGATCTTCGGCATCGAACAAAAATTCCGCCAGCGTTTTGCACAACTCCGTTTTGCCCACGCCGGTGGGGCCGAGAAACAGGAACGATCCATACGGGCGCTTGGGATCGCCCAGCCCCGCGCGCGAGCGGCGTATGGCGTCCGCCACCAGACGCACGGCCGCGTCCTGCCCCACCACGCGCGCGTGCAGCTTGTCTTCCATTTTGAGCAGCTTCTCGCGCTCGCCCTGCATCATGCGCGCCACGGGTATGCCGGTCGCGCGCGACACCACTTCGGCGATTTCCTCAGTGCCCACCTGCGTGCGCAGCAACTTGTGTTTGACTTCGCCCGAGCTTGCTTTCTCCGCCTGTTTCAATTGCGCTTCGAGTTGCGGCAGCTTGCCGTATTGCAATTCGGCCACTTTATCGAGCTTGCCCTCGCGTTGCAGCTTCACGATATCGGCGCGCGCGCGCTCGATTTCTTCCTTCACGTGCGCGCTGCCCTGCACCTGCGCTTTTTCGGCTTTCCAGATGGTTTCAAGATCGGAGTACTCGCGCTCCAGCGATTGGATTTCGTCTTCGATCAACCCCAGGCGTTTTTTCGACGCCTCGTCTTTTTCACGTTTGACCGCTTCACGCTCGATCTTCAACTGGATCAAACGCCGGTCGAGCTTGTCCATCACTTCGGGCTTGGAATCGATTTCCATTTTGACGCGCGACGCGGCCTCGTCGATCAGGTCAATCGCCTTGTCCGGCAGAAAACGGTCGGTGATGTAACGATGCGACAACTCCGCCGCCGCGACTATTGCCGGATCGGTGATATCCACGCCGTGATGCAGTTCGTATTTCTCCTGAAGCCCACGCAGGATGGCGATGGTGCTTTCGACACTCGGCTCATCCACCAGCACTTTTTGAAACCGCCGTTCCAGCGCGGCATCTTTTTCGACGTATTTGCGGTACTCGTCGAGCGTGGTCGCGCCCACGCAATGCAGTTCGCCCCGCGCCAGCGCGGGCTTTAACATATTGCCGGCATCGATGGCGCCCTCGGCCTTGCCCGCGCCCACCATGGTATGCAATTCATCTATGAAAACAATGGTTTGGCCTTCATCCTGCGCAATTTCTTTCAACACGGATTTCAGGCGCTCTTCAAACTCACCGCGGTACTTCGCGCCCGCCAGCAGTGAAGCCATGTCGAGCGATAACACACGTTTGTTCTTGAGCGTCTCCGGCACTTCACCGTTGACGATGCGTTGCGCGAGGCCCTCGACGATGGCGGTTTTGCCCACGCCGGGTTCGCCGATCAGCACCGGATTGTTTTTAGTGCGGCGTTGCAGAATCTGAATCACGCGGCGAATTTCATCGTCGCGTCCGATCACCGGATCGAGCTTGCCCGCGGACGCGCGCTCGGTGAGATCGAGGGTGTATTTTTTCAGCGCCTCGCGGCTGCCTTCGGCTTCCGCGCTTTGCACGCCTTCGCCGCCGCGCACGGCGTTGATCGCCTGCTCCAGCG